>JANTHG010000028.1 GCA_024762535.1 Calditrichaceae bacterium | reverse complement strand
TTCGCAGAAGTTAAAAAGCGTTGCCGCATCCGAATAAAAGTCGTATATTTGCCTCTAAAATATTTTTAAACGGAATAATCAACTAATTAACTTATAGAAGAACTAACATACGGAGCTTCAGATGCGATTTTCTACCTTCTCCACTTCATCGCTGGGAAAGAAGATCTATATGGGTGTTATGGGCCTCATTTTGAGCAGCTTTTTAATTGTACACCTGTTGGGAAATCTTGCTTTGCTTAGCGGGAATAAAGATCACTTCAATGAATATTCGCATTTTCTGACCCACAGTACAGGAAATGCTATTTATGTGATCGAAATTCTTTTTGGTCTGTTTTTTCTTATTCATTTGGTTTACGGAATTGTGGTAACCTGGGGGAACTGGAAAGCGCGTCCCATTGGCTACAAAATGGTTACCAATGCCAAAGGCGCCAGCAAAAAAAGTTTTGCTTCCAGTACCATGATCTATTCCGGACTTCTGCTGCTTATCTTTTTTGTGATTCATTTGCTTAATTTCAAATATGGCGAAGAAATTATGTACGTTACGAAAGATGGCGCGACCATCCGTGATTTGTATGCTACCGTAGTTCTCTTTTTTACCAATATTTGGAATGTGGTTTTTTATGTAGCAGTGATCGTCTTTTTCGGATTTCATCTTAGCCACGGCGCCTGGAGTGCGTTTCAATCCCTCGGTGTCAATGCGCCGCGCTTTATTCGTTTTATGCAGATTATTGCGCCCTTATTTGCCTTTATTCTTACCGTGGCATTTGCTTACATTCCAATATTCATCTATCTAACAGGAGGGGCACAATGAAATTAGATTCCAAAGTTCCCGACGGTCCCTTAGCAGAAAAATGGGATAAACATAAATTTGATATGAAAGTGGTAAATCCGAAAAATAAACGGAAGTTTACCATTATTGTAGTTGGAACCGGTTTGGCAGGCGGTGCTGCTGCTGCCACACTGGGTGAACTGGGATACAAAGTAAAAAACTTCTGTATTCAGGATTCGCCTCGTCGCGCGCACAGTATTGCGGCACAGGGCGGCATTAACGCAGCCAAAAATTATCAGAACGATGGTGACAGCATTTGGCGTCTGTTCCACGATACCATTAAGGGCGGCGATTACCGCGGTCGTGAAGCCAACACCTATCGTCTGGCGCAGGTTTCCAATGCAATTATCGATCAGGCAGTGGCGCAGGGCGTTCCCTTTGCCCGTGAATACGGCGGCGAATTTGCCAACCGTTCTTTTGGCGGCGCTCTTGTTTCTCGTACCTTTTATGCTCGTGGTCAGACCGGTCAGCAGTTGCTGCTTGGGGCCTACAGTGCTTTAATGCGTCAGGTAAATACCGGGCGTGTGGAAATGTTTCCGCGCCGCGAAATGGTGGAACTGGTTATTATCGATGGTAAAGCACGCGGCATTATTACCCGTAACCTGATTACCGGCGAACTGGAACGTCATCTCGGCGATGCTGTTGTACTCGGTACCGGCGGCTACGGTATGGCCTATTACCTCTCAACCAATGCGATTAACTCAAATGCAACCGCCATCTGGCGGGCACACAAACGGGGCGCGGCCTTTGCCAATCCCTGTTATGTACAGATTCATCCCACCTGTATTCCACGCTCCGGCGACTACCAGTCCAAATTAACGCTGATGAGTGAAAGTCTGCGAAACGACGGACGGGTTTGGGTTCCCAAAAAGAAAGGTGACAAACGGCATCCCAATGACATTCCTGAAGAAGAACGGGATTATTATCTGGAACGTAAATACCCGACCTTCGGGAATATGGTACCGCGCGATGTGGCTTCCCGTAATGCTAAAATGGTGTGCGACGAAGGACGCGGCGTAGGCGATACCGGTTTGGCTGTGTATCTGGATTTTGCTCAGGCCATTAAAGATTTTGGCCGCAAAACCATTGAAGAACGTTACGGCAACCTATTCGATATGTACAAAGAAATCACGGATGAAGACGGTTACGAACAGCCTATGCGTATTTATCCGGCGGTTCACTACACCATGGGCGGCTTATGGGTCGATTACAACCTGATGAGCACCATTCCCGGTTTGCACGTGATTGGCGAAGCGAACTTCTCTGACCACGGCGCGAATCGCTTGGGCGCCAGCGCCTTAATGCAAGGACTTTCGGACGGTTATTTCGTTTTACCGGCAACTATTGGTGACTATCTCGGTCGTGAAAAACTGGAAAAAGTAACCACCGACCACGAAGCTTTTGCCGAAGCGGAAAATGCCGCCAGAGAACGCATCGAAAAATTACTTTCCATTAAAGGAAATAAAACGCCGAAACAATTCCATAAAGAGCTCGGTGAAATTTTGTGGAATTATGTAGGTATGGCCCGTAATGAAAAGGGTTTGAAAACAGCCCTCGAGAAAATTCCTAAATTGCGTGAAGAATTCTGGCAGAATGTAAAAGTTCCGGGAACAGCGGATTCCCTGAATAAACATTTGGAATTTGCCGGACGAATTGCCGATTATCTGGAATTGGCTGAATTAATGGCGACTGATGCTCTGCATCGAACCGAATCCTGCGGCGGACATTTCCGTGAAGAGAGCCAGACCGAAGAAGGCGAGGCCCTGCGTAAAGATGATGAGTTCACCTATGTGGCTGCATGGGAATTTAAAGAACTGGGTAAGTGGGAATTACACAAAGAACCGCTTATCTTCGAGAATGTAACTTTAACCCAGCGCAGCTATAAATAAGGAGGGCTTAAAGATGGAAAAGAAAACGCTGAATATAAAACTTAAGGTTTGGCGTCAGGAAAATAAAGACGCCAAAGGCTCCTTCAAAGATTATGAGGTGAAGGATGTCAATCCGGATATGTCCTTTTTAGAAATGCTGGATGAATTAAATGAAGAGCTGATTTTAAAGGATGAAATTCCGATTGAATTTGATAACGACTGTCGCGAAGGTATTTGCGGTATGTGCGGTATGGTTATTAACGGCACCGCACACGGGCCCAAAAGCGGTTCGACTACCTGCGAAATCCGCATGCGTCATTTTAAAGACGGTGACACGATTTTGATGGAACCATGGCGTGCTAAACCATTTCCTGTTTTAAAGGATTTGGTGGTGGACAAATCCGCATTTGACCGGATTATGGCTGCCGGAGGTTACACCAGTGTGCGTACCGGCGGCGTTCCGGAAGCGCGTACCTTTCTGGTTCCCCATGAGAAAGCCGAAGAAGCGATGGATATGGCAGCCTGTATTGGCTGCGGCGCCTGTGTGGCGGCCTGCCCGAATGCTTCGGCCAGTTTGTTTGTTGGTGCTAAGGTTTCGCAGTTCGCACTGCTGCCACAGGGTCGTCCCGAAGCAGCCCGGCGTGTGGAAGCCATGGTCGCTCAGATGGATGAAGAAGGCTTTGGAGCCTGCTCCAATCATGGTGAATGCGAGGCGGTATGTCCTAAGGAAATTTCGATTAAAGCCATTGCCCGTATGCGGCGCGAATATTTGGCGGCATCGATTAAATAGATTCCTTTCTATAACAAGAAAACCCCGCTTTGTTCCTAGGAATGAAGCGGGGTTTGTTATATATATAGTTTTGCAAAAAAAATTAAATTTTACACCCTCATTAAGAATTGCAAACGATAATTAAAAAATAAGCTTTAAACCCACCAGTACTTTTTGCGCCGTATGGTTCTCGGAAGTTTGCATAGGGTCGGCATCCCAGTCGTATTGATAGTAAAGAGTTTGCTTTTCGCTGTGACGCACATATGCTACTTCGAGGGTGCTGCTCTCGTCTAAACGGAAACCTACACCGGCAGAATAGAATTGCTTATCTGCATCGGTCGAAGCATCTTTTAGCGCTGAGGGGAGGTAACGATAACCACCGCGTAAGGAAAGTGCATCACTGAATACATTTAGTTCTGCACCCAGTGCGTAGGAAAGTACGGGCTGGTACTTATCTGCCAAAACTGTATTTTCTGCCAGTAAATCACTGTACATACTCACATCAGCATTATCCGGCGCCTCATAGCGCAACTGACTCCAGTCGGTGTACTCGGCAGAGGCGCTTAATACCATTAAGGAATTACGATACGAGAGCCCCCCGCCAAAGGTAAAGGGTGTGGATATGTTATATTCAAAGGTACCTGCATCCACATTTCCCGCTTCCACAAACTGGTAAATTGTGTTATCGCTAAAAACGTCTATATCATATCCCAAATCATCATCTACGGACCAAATTTCTTCCACGTTCAGGGTCATCGGTAAGGTAATATTAGCGCCAAAACGCAGATGTTGCCCTAAACGAAACAGACCGCCCAGCTTAGCCTGAAACGCGCTGTAATTGGTGTGTAAATCCTGATTCACATTGTAGTGGTCGTACATAAATGTTTCGATATGCTGGTTGTTCCCATCATAAATATCATACACGTTTTTTTGATTAGGATCGGTTTGAGCATAGCGGGAAGCGTAATCGCTGCTGCCGGTAACATAGTTTAAGGCGAAGCCGGCCGAAAAATTGGATGACACATCGATAGCCATTCCAAAAGACCAGTTAGCCATATTTCCTTCCGATGAAGTAATTTGTTCCTGGTGGATGTCACGGTCAAAATCCAATGTTCCGTAATCGCCCAGGTCGTTGCTGATATCAAAGGCCAGATAATTGGACGAGGTGCCGGGTAGGTAACCGCTGAAGCGGCTAAAGTTGTCCATGCCGTTAATGCGCTGGTACCCAAAAGCCATCACCAGGCTCCCGCGTGAAACCGGAAAGGGATAAGCGTAGCCAAAATTTTGAAATTTTGTGAAAGTACGGGTACCGTTTGTTGTTTCATTTAAATAGGTTGCTTCGTTGGCATAGCGTAAATTGTATAGAGAAAGCAGAACTTCGTTATCTTTAATTTGCGCCAAACCCGCTGGATTCCAGTATATGGCCGAATAATCGTCGGCTACACCGGCATACGCATTGCCCATACCTGCGGCGCGGATCCCAAAGCCATCTTCGCTTTGCATAAGCTGTACCGCTTCTTCGGCTGTTTGGGCAAAAAGAGTGCTTACCATCAGAGAGAACAGAAATATATATCGAAATAATCTCATTCTTAAATCCTTTTATTTGATTTCTTTACTCAGCGTCTGTGACTACTGCGACTGCTACCTGAGGAGCGGCTACTCCGGCTTCCCGAAGAACGACTGCTGCCGGAGGAACGAGCCGGTGGTGTGTATTGGCTACCCGAACTTCGGCTTCCGCTATTCCAGTCCGAAGAACGGTTACTGCGCGAGCGGGATGAAGAACGGCTGCTTTCGGAGCGCCTTTTGGGGCTGTACGATTTTGAAGTTTTTTTAGTCGCCTTTGAACTGCCTGATTTGGAAACACTATGACTTTTACGGCTACGTACGGTTTTAGCAGCACTGCGTTGTTTTTTAGTTGAAGAGACAGGGTAGTATTTTCGACTGCTGCGCCGACTTTTTCGGCTACTTACCACTTTTCGAACCGTTTTGGTGGATGTTCCCTTTTTAAGACCGGTGCGACCACCTGTACCTGGTGCAGCGGTACCAACTACCTGAATGTCATCCGCCCGGCGAATTGTGCGACGGCTGGTGCCGTTTCCGGTTGCGTTGCGCGAACGGCTGTGCCCACCAACCAATGCCGTAGAACTGCCTGCGCTGCCGCGTGAGCGAGTGGAAACGCGGGTGCTTCTGCCTCCGCTGCGTACTAATTGGCCGTTACGGGCAAAGGGGCGCTGTTTATATACCGGACCGCCCGGAGCAAAACGCCAGTCGGAATGCCAGTAGGGGTCGTAAATATAGACAGGCCGGTACCAGCCCCAGCCACCATACGGTGGGTAGTCCCAGTAGTAATTTCCGTAATAAAAAGAATCGTAAAAATAGAAGTCATCATAAAAATAGGGATCGTAGTAACGGGCGCGCCAGGTAATAGGCGGCGGATAATCATAGTAATTATAAGTAATTTGCGTAGCGCCGTTTTCCCAATCTTCATCTTCCTCATAATACACCGTATCTGCTTCTTCCGAAGAAGAGCGCTCGTAGCTTCTTGCTGCCGGTTGCTGTTTTTCTTCGTACACGTACACTTTTTTCTTTTTAACCACAGCAAATTGTGTGTAGCACGAACTCAGAAAAAAGGCCACAAAAAGTGCGCTAAATGTCCAGCGGATATACGTTGATCGTTTCATTTTTTATCTCCTTAAACGCTTTTCTTCTATTATATGCAAACCACGTACCAAAACCAAGTTTATTGTAATCAGGCGCTTTACACGCCTGGTGCCACAAAATAATGACAACCTTGTTTACAGTTTCTTGTTTGGTGTAAGTGTTGTTTACGATTACTGCCGTAAGGAAGCGATTAGCCGCTTTGGCTTTAGCAGAGTGGTTAAAGCATCGCGAATATCCGTAAATACCAGATCTGCTTTCATTAGAGTCCGCAAAGCGGCTCCCTCCGCCTGAATCACGGCTATCCCGAGTTGGGCCCGCTCCAGCATCAGGTTGTCATTGCAGCCGTTGCCTATGGCAACAACCTGCTCCGCACCTGTTTCTTCTATGTAACGTTGTTTTTGCGCGGACTGTTCCCCTGGCGGCAGCACATGAATGGTAACATCCGGAAATACGGCAAAAGCGCTGCGTACCGTGCCAAAGGTATCGGCTGTAATAATATGAATCCTTAGCTGCCCGGATAACATATGCAGTAAATCATTGACACCTTCCAGCAGCTGACCGTCTACAGCGAGCGTACCGTTAAAATCGAGTACCAAATGGGCCAAAGAATAGGATTTACCGTTGGGTAATGAAAAGGCAATCATGACACCTTCTTTGTTTTAAAATAAGTCGGATCCAATTCGTGCCGTTTGAGCATTTTGTGTAAACCCACACGGCTGATGCCCAACAGGTCGGCAGCGCGTAAAATATTACCGGAGGTTTGCTCTAAGGCGCGGGTGATCATGGCCTGTTCCAGAGCTGCCACGGCTTCTTTCAGGTTTGTTTCGGATGAAAGTGAAAAATGGGTAACCGGTTTTCGGAAGCGGGCAGATAACAGATCATCTGTTAGCAGGCTGTTATCGTCGGCCAGGGTAACCATGCGTTCGATTTCGTTTTCCAGTTCGCGAATATTTCCTGGGAAATCTGCCTGCATTAGTTTAGCCAGTGTGGTATCGTTCATGCCGCGGATGCGTTTACCAATACGTGCTCCGTATTTACGGATGAAAAAATGCACCAGTTCCGGAATATCTTCGCGGCGGTCGCGCAGTGGCGGTAACTCAATGGGAAATACGCTCAGGCGGTAAAATAAATCTTCGCGGAAGCGTCCGGCCTTTACTTCGGCCTGCAAATCTTTGTTTGTTGCGGCAATGACGCGCACATCTACCTTAATCGTTTTGCTGGAGCCCAGCGGCTTGATTTCTCCCTCCTGCAGCACGCGAAGCAGCCCCAGTTGCAAAGCCGGAGAAGTGTCACCGATTTCATCCAAAAAAACAGTCCCTTTATTTGCGGTTTCGAATAACCCTTTTTTATCGCTGATGGCGCCGGTAAAAGAACCCTTAACATGACCGAACAATTCGCTTTGCAAAAGAGTGTCCGGAATAGCGCCGCAGTTTTGTGCTACAAATAAATTGTTTTTGCGGTCGCTGTTAAAATGGATGATTTTGGCCAGCATCTCTTTGCCGGTTCCCGTTTCACCGAGAAGCAGAACCGTGGTTGGTGTGTTCACTACTTTTTTAACCAGTTTAAACACATGCAGCATGTTGGGAGCGGAACCGATTAAATTACCTACATCCAATTGCTGTTCCACTTGATTTTGCAGAACTTTATTTTCCAGAGAAAGTGTTTTATTGGCAGCTTCCAGTTTTTTCTGCAATTCATTATTTTTTTGAACCAGCCGGTACCGTTCCACGGCATTGGCCACGATGTTCATCAAATCGTCCGGTTCAAAGGGCTTGGAAATGTATTGATAAATGTTCGCTTCATTTACAGCGTCGATAGTGGCGTCGATATCGGCATAGCCGGTTATCATTAGGCGCACCGTGTCCGGTTGCAGGGCCATGGCTTCTTTAAGAAAGTGAACACCGTCCATTTGCGGCATACGCTGGTCCGAAAGAATAACCGCCAGAGGATGCTTTTGTACAATTTCCAGCCCTTCGGCGCCGGAAGAAGCGGTAAAGACCCGGTACGTTGTTTTAAACAAACGTCGAAGGCTGTTCAGGATTTCCACTTGGTCGTCCACAATGAGGATGGAAGCTTTATCCATTTTGTTGTTGCGCTCCTTCTTTGGTTAATGGCAATTCGATGGTAAACACACTCCCTTTACCGGGCTGGCTTTCAACAGATAGTTTACCGTGATGTTTTTGAATAATGGAATACGAAATACTTAAACCCAATCCGCTGCCCTGGTTTACCTCTTTGGTGGTGAAAAAGGGGTCGAAAATTCTGGGCAGAATTTCTTTGGGAATACCGCTGCCCGTGTCTGCAATCTGCAGCAGCAGATGGTTAGCTTCCTGTTTAAGGGTGATGGTGATGGAACCGCTGCCGTCCAGCGCCTGAATGGCATTGGAAAGAATGTTCAGGAATACCTGATTAAGCTGGCCGGGGTTACAATAAACGGGCGGGTCGTCTTTAAACTGTTTGATAATTTTTATGGAATCATTCAACTGCGGTTTTAAAATAAGCAGGCTGTTTTCGATACCGGAACTCAGCTTAGCTTCCTTCCAGTCTGCCTGGTCTAACCGGGAGAAATTTTTCAGATTAAGCACCAGCTCTTTTACGTTTTTACTACCATTCAAATTGTCGGAAATGATTTCTTTGAGCTCGGAAATGATTTCTTCGAAGCGCGAATGAAACGGTTCTTTCCGCTCAACGGAAAAGGAATGCCAAAGTTCATCTATTTCCGCGAGATAGGTTTCCAAGGCCTTGGTGTTGGCATAAATAAAACTAATGGGATTGTTCAGCTCGTGGGAAATTCCGGCAACCAACTGTCCGAGGGAAGCCATTTTACCGGAATGAATAAGCTGCCCTTCTTTTTCCTGCAATTCTTTAAACAAGCGGCTGAGTTCTTTATTTTTCTGGTCTAATTGGCGGTTAGAGGCTTCCAGCATTTGCACGTACTGTTTACGGATGCGGGTTTCGGTGAGTTCCTGCACCAGCCTGGCGCTCTCTTTAATGTAATTATTGTTTTCGATGGCAATCGCTGTTTGATTGGCCAGTTGCTGCAACATTTGAATATCTTCCCGGTTAATGGCGCTCTGTACATGGTGCATGGAAAGCGCCAGTACGGCAAAGAGTTCATCACTGCGTTTAATCGGGATAAAAAGATTGAATTCCGTTTGTTTCGCCAAAAATTTAAACAGAGTTCTGTCTCCTGTCTGCAGAATTCCTCTGGCTGTTAATGCGTTTTTCTGTTCCGCTTGTAGGGAAATAGCAGGAAAAGCAGAGAGCAGCGGGGACAACATCTGTTCTTTTGCTAAAAATTGATACACTTCGGCGGAGAGGACATCATTGTGTGTGGTTACAACGCCGGCGACTTCTTTAAGCAGGGTTTCATTTTCATGAATATGAATCATCCGTGCGCTAAGCGTCTGAAGGCGGTCCCGAAAATGTTGGCGCCGCCGGTAAATACGGCGTTGTTGTTCGGAATAAAGCGATGAAATCAAAATACCGGTTAGGGTAATGGCATTAAGTGTAAGTAAGATGACATTTGTTTCTTTACCGCGAACGGCCACGAAACCACCCAGGGCTGCAATAAACCAGATAATAAGCTGACTGGCAATTTCCGGCCCCTGCCAGTGGTAGCGCTGAAAGCCGAATCGGACAAAGAGGAACAAAATGCCGGTTAAAAAGAGCGTGAGCAGAATACTAAGCCACGAATCACTGCGTGCGGAGTGGAACAGAATAAAATGCCAGACAGCGTACCAAGCACGCATCACAGGGCCGTATTCGTAAATGGTGTAATGCTTTCCGGGCTGCAGATTGTTTTTGAAAATAGTACGACCACCGGGGAAAATGATTTTGGCCTGCATTGTCTGATGCGTGCCGGTTCCGAACAAAACCTCCGGTGACCGGGAAGAAAGATATCCGGTTTGCGTGGTGACTTCTTTGTAGCCGATGAGCTGTTTCAGCGAATCTTCGGCGTTGTACAAATAGATTTTGGCGCCAATGGCGTCGCGATTGGAGCGTATTCCGACAAGTCGCAATCGGATAAAGTTTGGCTGATTAACAGGATTTAGATATATCTGACTTAGTCCGTCTTTTTGCGCCACAAACAAATCCGGGTCGCCGTCGCCATCTAAATCGGCGCTGGCACAGCCCGTGCTGTACAAATCCTGGAAATCGGAATCATAAGTGGCGATAAAACCACCTTTGCCGTCATTCAGATAGAGACGATTGGGACTTTGCCGTACAGTGCAAAACAGGTCCGGCCAGCCATCGAGGTTGAAATCTTCCAACACGATTCCGTACACACTGTGTCCTATATGGTAAAAGGGAACCAGGGTGTCTTCCGAAAGAAAAAGGGTTCCGTTTTGCGAGTGGTTGCGATATAGATAAATATGACCGTCGTGTCCGGCTACAATTAGTTCGGGCAGGCCGTCGTTATCCACATCGCCGCTTACCGCGCTGTTGGAAGATGTGGCGTTGACCAGAGTCGGTAACTCTATCCGTGCGGGAGAAAAGCCTCCTTTGCCGTTATTGCGCAAAAGATAATCCGCAGCATCCCAGTTGGCCACATACACATCCATGTCGCCGTCCATATCCAAATCCGCCGCGCAGGCGCCTTCGCTAATGGCCTGTGTGGAAAAACCCGTAGTTTGTGCCTGTTCCGAAAAGCGGCCGTTTTTCTGATTCAGATAAAAACGGTTGGCATGGTGTTCATCGGTGATATACAGGTCCAAAAAGCCATCGTTGTCTGCGTCAAACCAGAGACCGTAATTGGCGTCGGCCACGCCCTGCATGTTCAAAGCGGCGGTAGCATCTCGGAAGCGAAAGTCGCCCAGATTATGAAAGAGTTTTAAGGTTTTACCCCAGCCTGCCAAAAGGATGTCCGGCAGCCCGTCATTATCATAATCGGCTGTAGAAGCGCCCAGTTCCAGTTTATGATTCCCGCGGGAAGAGAGGTCGCCGCCCAGACCGGAATAAATGGTTCGGTCGATAAACGGTATGATGCCGCCATTATTTACCAACAGACGGTTGAGGTTACGGAAACAGACCAGATACACATCCGGGTAGCCATCGTTGTTCAGGTCCCGAAAACTAACGCCGTACCCTTCTTCAATATCGGGAATGAGCCCGGATATTAAATTGGATTGCAGCATGGTAAAGGGTGCCTGTTGCGCAGAGAGCAAACCCGAGAGTATTAAAAGAATGTAAACTACTTTTTTCATCATGTTAACAGAGAGATTGAACTGTAAACGTAATTTACAGTAAGGAAATAGGATGCGCAAATGATTCATAGGGTTTGGATGAAGGTGTTAAAGTATATCTGGCCTAAATATAGAACACAAACTGCTTACGATTTCATTCTTAACCTTTCCTACCTATCAAGAGTGTTGCAGAATAGTAAAAATTGGGCTAAAGCCCCATAAATTTTTAGAGTTGCGACATCCCCCGTGCTAAAAGCACGGGGCTATTCATGTCACCTAACACCTAATTTATTAATGAATAGCCCCGAATTTTAAGTCAGGGTGATGAAAGTCCCCTTTCTCCATTCTATGCGCTTTAGCGCCATTAGATAGAATTTGTAACACCCTGTTTTAAGGGGTGTTTTTTTATGGACAACTTATTGAATAGCACTAATTTTACAACCCCCTTGCCCCCTTTTTTAAGGGGGGATTGGGTTTGATGTTAAGGTAGCATGTGTGGTACATTAATTTCAGTATTTTGCCCTTTCCCCCTATCAAGGGGGGATTAAGGGGGGTGTTTTTTCATTTGCAAATTATCGAATAATATAGATGTTACAACCCCCTAGCCCCCTTTGTTAAGGGGGAATCAAACCCAATCACAATATAGTGTCTTGTTTATTTAGGACAGCTGTGATGGGGGGAAAATAAAAACGCCCTGCGCAGGGCAGGGCGTTTGGTGTATATATTTAAAACACTGTTAAGAAAAAAACTACTTGCGATATTTTTTCAGCATCTGGTCGCCTTTAAAGCCCAAAGCCTTCCAGTCGATGCGCTTTTCTCCTTTTTTACCATGGCAGGCCGAACATTTTAAGGCCTGTTCTTTTGGCGCTACCATGTGGTTCAGTTTCCAGTGCATCTGGGTTTCTACGAATCCGTATTTACCGCTGTATTTCATTCCGGCTGCTTTCATTCCTTCCTGTGCGGCTTTATCCCAGTTAAAATCTTTCCAGTAACCACCCCAAAGATGCGGTACAATCAGATAATTATATTTAGCATCATAAATCTGTTTACCGCGCATAACTTTGAAGGGATACAATTTGGAATTTTTGTCGTTGGCGCTGCCCATGGGGCGGTTTAGCATCAGCACTTTTTTGGGATCAAAAGTGTCACCCTTTACATACCGTTCGGAATTTTCGTTATACCAGGCGTATTCGGGTTTGATGTTTTTGCCCCAGTTAAAGCTGCCCTTTTTCTTGAAATACGTGGGTAAGCCATATTTATCTTTAGGAGCGGTACTGTCTTTTCCGGCGGTGGACCAATCCCACCAAACTTTGGTAGGATGTCCCTTGGCGTAAATGGGAATATGGCAGGTTTGGCAGGCCACTTTGCTGGTATGCTTGTTAAGAATGGCGGAATCATGAACATCGCTATCATGACAATCTGTACATTCTACACGGTTGGTGTTGTCAGTGATGGCGCCCATGGATTTACCCTTAATCACGTGCGCATCGGTGGTATGGCAATCCTGGCATTGCATGCCGGCTGCCATGTGCACATCGTAATTTTTATCCGGATTAACCAAGCCCTGATCCAGATCGCCATGCTTTACATTTTCGCCGCCACCGCCGTAAAAATGGCAGCTTCCGCAATTGGCGCGCTGAGGCAGGCCAACACTTCGTGCAGCCGCGGTTAAATCCACATCCTTAGCCGGCATGCCGGCTCCGGGAGGCGCTTTTTTATAGGTACCCGGTTTAGCGTGACAAATCAGGCAATCCACATTGTTTTCATCTGTAAAATCAAAGGAGGCGTCTTTCCATCCGTATCCGGCGTGGCAACTGGTACAGCGCGGCCAGTTAGATTCAACACTAATACAGTAATTGTTGAAAACATTCTTTTTCCCAAGGGCATATTTCCCTTTGTGTCCGGGAACCGTGTGCGCCTTGGTTGTCCAGGTCCAGTGCACGGTTTTCATCATTTCGCTGGCGGCGTCTTCGTGGCAGCCCAGGCAGGTTTCGGTCACTTCCTGCGGTGTTGTTAAGGTGTCTTCAATCAGTTCCGCATGATTAGGCGGACCGTCTTCATCCTTTTCTTCATCTTGCGCCCAGCCAAAATTCAGCAATATAAACAGACTAAAAGCCAGCAATAAAATCAAATGTTTTTTCACTCAGGCCTCCTTTTGTTATGTGAGTTAGAAAGTAAAAAAGTCATTTACTATAATGTTCAGGTCTTTTTCTTTCAATGCTGCCAGTTCGCCAATATGGACTTTTCCATCGGCCGGAATGGCATTTTCGTCCATTGTGCTCGAAACATTGTCCTTAATATACAGAGATAATTTATTAATTTCATCATTAAAATAATTTACTGCGCTTTGTCCGATATGTAATTTGCTGAGTTCATCGTCCAGAGCCGTGGCATCCATCTGGCAAATCCAGTTCTGATCGTAGGGCGTGCTGTCTAAAGCCTCGGGATGGCTGGCAATGTTTTTGTTAATTTTGGTAACTTTACCGCTGAGCGGTGCCATAAAGGGAATAGAGCGGGTGCCCTGCTTAACGGTAAACAGCGGCTGACCTTGTTTAACTTCCATACCGAGGTTAGGCATTTCAATTCCTTCGATTTTTCCAATGGTCTTTTTGGCAAAATCATCCAGACCTGCTTTAACGGTACCGTCGTCGGCAATGGCTGCCCAGCTATGTCCCTTGGCGATAAACACGCCGCCCGGGATAAAAAAATCAACGGTTTCTTCAAAGCCGGGGTTTTCCAGGTTTGTAATATGAACCCTGCTTTTCATCTCTTTACGGATACGGTCGTTACGGCGAATGAGGAATTTTTCAACCATGGCCAGGAGTTCATCTTCCGTAAATGGTTTTTCCACATAATCCATAGCGCCGAATTTCATGGTTTCTACTGCCGTATCTACGGAAGCGTAACCGGTAATAATGATGACGTCGATATCGGGACGCAATTGTTTAACGCCCTTGCACACATCCACACCGCTCATTTGGGGCATTTTTAAATCCGTAAATACAAAATCATAATTATGTTTCTGGATCAGTCCCAGCGCTTCCTGTCCGGTTTCTACCGTATCAACGGAATAGCCGTTTAATACCAGAATTTTGCGGAAACTATCCAGAATAATTTCTTCGTCATCCACGGCCAGAATGCGGGCTTTGGGGTCTTCTACTTCCACCCGTTTCAGGGTTTTGGATTCGTGGCTAAAGTCCAGTTTTAAATCGTTGGTCAGGGCTTCACGCCATTGTTTGCGTAATTTTTCTTTGGTGGCTTTGGTCATATAAAAGCGGATGGCCAAATCCACAATCACAAAAATTACAATGGCTACGATGAATAAAAATGCAGTCATAACGTTCTCCTTTATTTAATCATTTTAATACAATTTTCTATTTAAATTTCTGCAGTGCAGGGAATTAACATTTTGAATTCATAATTCAAATCCGCAGGAATGATCGTATACACCCATCCCTTAAAATAGGGGTCCTTTTCCAGTAGGGTGGGCGTTTGACCAATATCCGCATTGGTTTCCACGATGCGGCCGCTAAGCGGCGCCAGGAACGGATGGACTTTACCGTCGTCCGTGTGAATTTCGGCGCAACTGTTTCCCTGAATCAATTCATCTTCCGGTTGAAGTAGTTCAATGGATTCTACGGTTTGTACGGTACGTAAAAATAAATCTACCACTCCCACCCGCACGGAACCGTCTTCCGTAACCAGCGCCCAGCTATTGTAGCCCAGGCGATTGTATTTTGCGGGACACGGTACAAACAGCACTTCGTCATGATCTTCGTGGTGCAGGGTTTGCTGAATTTCATGATAGCGGATACCACGGCTGACACTGCTGATGAGTTCATCCACTGTAAACGGTTTGGGTAAAAAATCGATGGCGCCATTGTACAACGAACGCACCGCATTTTCCACTGTCGAGTAACCGGTTGTAATGATTACCGGAGTAACAACTTCCATATCCCGTAAGGTGTCCAGCAGTTCAAACCCATCCATTCCCGGCATCATAATATCCGAAATAATTAAGGCATAGGAGTGCTTACGGATTTTTTCCAATCCGGTCTCGGCATTTTCTGCGGTATCCACAGTCCAGCCTTCGGATGAGCAAAGCTTGACAATGGAATCCAAAATAATTTGTTCGTCATCGATAGCAAGAATTTGAACGGGTTTGGTCATGATGTTTCCTTTATATTGAACTACCTGGCATCCACCGGAATACGAATGGTAAAAGCGGTGCCTTCACCAACCGTGCTGCTTACGGAAATAGTGCCATTGTGGTTGTCGATAATGCCCCAAATGACGGCCAGGCCCAATCCGGTTCCTTTTTGTCCCTTTGTCGTATAAAAGGGTTCAAAAATTTTGCGAAAATTTTCTTTGGGAATGCCGCAGCCGGTGTCGCTGACTTTTATCTGAACATAATCTTTGGCGCCTTCGCCTTCGATGGTTTCCCAAAACTGCCAGTTACAGTTCCTGGCGGAACAACCTTCGAAGCGGCCTTTGCCCGGCACTTCAAAAAAGTAGACCGGAGCGCCGCATTTGGGACAGGTTTTTTTCTTGTCAATCAGCGAAATGCTGCATTTCGGGCAGGCCAGTTCCAGATGCATATTATCCGGTACATCAAATGAATAGAGATTGTGATTCCGGCCGTAGATGGCGTCTAAATTCACAAATCCGGTTTCCTGACCGATTTTAACAGCCATTTGAATGGAGGGCAAACCGTCGATTTTAGTTTCATGATCCATCAAATTATGCCCTTTAGGACAAAGCGCCTGATTGATTTTGGCCACACCAAAGGGCCGCAGGCTGATGAGCTTTGTCTGGATGGTTATTACGCCGCCTTCATCGCCAATGGCATGGCTCGCATTGACAATTAAGTTGGTGAACACCTGTTGCATCTGATTGATGTCCACAGTCAGTTTAGGTAGGTCGGGCGCCAAATCTTTTTCGATTTTGATTTTTTTAAGGGCCAACTGGCTTTCGGTAACCTTTAACGCCATATCGATGATTTGGCGGATGTTGGCCTGTACTTTTTTTGGAACCGATTGCCGGGCAAAATCCAGCAGACTTTTAACAATTTCGCGGCTGCGTTTGGTCTCCCGCACAATCACGGCCAGATCTTCCTGGAACTCGGGCTGATCTTTGGTGCGTTTTTGCAAAAAGCTGGCGTAGGTTAAAATACCGGTCATGGGATTGTTGATTTCGTGCGCTACGCCAGCGGCCAGCCTGCCGAGAGAAGCCATTTTATCGGACTGAAACAGTTGCTGGCGTGCTTCGGAAAGCTTCTGCGTCATCTTGTTGAAGGAACGGGCCAGCATACCCAACTCGTCATTACCCATATCCTGAATGTTGTATCCCAGATTGCCTCCGGCCACTTCACGGGTGGCGACCACTAATTTTTTTATGCGCTTATCCACCACGGAGCGCACCATCAGCCAAAGCACCAGACTAAGACTGATAATGGAAATTAAGGCAAACAGGGTAAGCTGCATTTCCACTTCGGCAACTTTCATATCCACCGGTTTCAGGCAAACCGTTAAATCCAGCACGCCCAGTACCTTTTGTTCCTGTGGGTGTATATGGCAATCGGAATTCCAGCAGGATGGCTCATTGTAAATCGGATTTATAACGCCGAATGTTCGTGACGAATCCGGGTGCAATCGAAAGATGCGTGTACGTTTGGCAATAGGCAGCTTCTGCAGGGGAACGCCGGTTGCATGGCAGGTATAGCAGGCCTGCGCCTTTTTATCCAACTGGGTGCCAATTTCTGTTGTATCGGAGGAATAGACAATCTCACCGCTTTCATTCATAATGCGTACCGTACGGATGCAGGGTTGATGTCCTATGGTCTGCACCATATTATAGATAGACTCCCGGTTATTGGCCAGCATGGCGTCTTTGGCGCTGCTTTTAATCAGTTCGCTTTCCTGGTTAACATGGCGCTCAATTTCCGAAATCAACAGTTTTTCCTGTTCTTTGATATTGAAATAGGCAAAGGTGCTGACAATAACAATCACCGCCAGTCCAACCCCGGCAATCAGTTTAAAGCCGATTCTCTGAAACATTATTTTGCCTCAGCTTTCTTTTTCTTTATAACACGCACCGCTTTTCCGGGCTTCTGTGCCGGAAAATGGTAGCTATGATGGCAGTTAAGGCACTGCGGTTTTTTATCGAAATTTCGGTTAAGGTGGCATACTTTGCATTCAAACTGCGCATGTGTGGTATCTAATGTAAAACCGTAAGCCTGGTGCGAAAAAGATGGTTTTTGCTTTTGGTCGTGACACAATCCGCATTTCTCTTCCGATTCGGTATCATGGCAGGATTCACAGGTCTCGTGTGAGATTTCCCGTTCTTTCACCTTGCTTCCATGGCAATCGGCACAGGTCTCATTGCTGTGGCAGGTTTCACACTTGTCCACATACATGGTAGCGTGGGCGCCATGATGAAAGGTGACAATCGGTGCGTCTTCATTATCACTCTTATAGGTAAAGGTTTCCGGAATCTTTGCCCGTTCCATTTCCGGGAAAGAAGGATTGACAAGTTTACGGATTTTAAGCGGTGTACTGCCTTTTTTAGCATGGCAGGTTTCGCACTGTGTCTTTTTTTGCCATGTGCTGTCCCAACTTTTATGGCAACCGATGCACCGTTGGTGATAGGCGGCTTTTAACGAAGGTTTTTGGCCGCTGGGCTGGTTGCTTTTGGCATCGTGACAGGATGAACAGGCTAATATTTTTCCCGGAGGATTATGGTGGTGACAGCTTTCGCACTTGTCACCCATTGCTGCCATAGCTGCATGATCTTTGTGTGAAAAAACCACCGGGCCATATTTGTTCGAAAGTAAATCAATAGTAATTTTTTCCGGAGCTTCTTTTAAAGAATGCTTCGAAGGCGCACCTTTACGTATCAGGTGGGGGGTGATACGTAAACAGGGTTTTTCGAACGTGGGGTTTTTACACGTATGGCATTCCTGACAATTCAGCGGGAACTCCGAATGGTGTTTAGCCGCAGCATTTTGGGCCAGCGCTCCGCTAATCAGGGTAAGAGCAAAGAGTATAGTCTTTAAGAAAGTAAGACGCTGTTTCATCGGAACACCCCCTGTACTTTATATTTAGCGTTAACAGCGAGTCGTTTAACCGGCTGACTAACAACAGGGAAAATGATGGCAAGAATACGATACAGTAAGATTTCGATAGAAATGAGACCCACTGTAATGGATATTTCACCAATGGATGGGAAATAGGCGCCAAACGAATAGGGCGGTTTATAAGCAATTATAAACACATTAAAACGGAATATAAAGACGCCGAAAATAGCAAGAAAAGAAGCAATGAGCAGTAAAGGCCGTGATTGCAATACTTTATCCCAAAAAAACATCCGCATGGGAATAATCACGCCAAACAATACTTCAACCATCCACATGATGCTGGGGAGGCTAAGGTCGCTTAAATACACATAAGTGCCACGAACAGCCATATCGCCGATTTTAAAACCGAGATAGATAGCCAAAAGCGGGCCGACAAAACGTCCCAGTTTTGCCAGCACATCCATTTCCGGCTTTAAGCCGAAGGATTTGGAGGCAATGAGCGATTCCATAATGACCATAGGGAAGCCAACGGAAATCGCTGAAAGTAAAAACAGTAAAGGCGCTATGGGTGTTTGCCATAATGGATGAATTTTATGGCCCGCAATCATCATCAGCGTACCAAGAGAGGATTGATGCAGGCAGGAAAGAACCACGCCGAGAATGATAAAAAAGAACATGGTTTTTACGAGAAATGCATCAATCCAGCGGAGCAGTTTATCCACAGCCCGGTTCAGTTTAGACAGGATTCCGCCCATGCGTACCCGGCCCATAAAGCGTTCGGTTACTACCGGAAAGAATTCCACATAGAGGGTGCTGACATAGGTCATTACACAAATACCTACTTCGAATAATACCGAAGTGCTGTTGCCCATGATAGGTACATGCCAGATGTTGTAATAACGGCCTAAATCGAAGAGAACACCCAGGGCTACAAAGGTGTAGCCGAGCATGGCAGTCATGATGGCCGGCCGTACGAGCACATGAAAATCTTCCCGATGGAAAATGTGTACCAAAGCGGAAGTGGTAAACCCGCCGGCTGCCAGGGCCACACCGGCTGCCACATCAATACCTATCCAGATGCCCCAGGGATGTTGATTATCCAAATTGGTTACTGCGCCAATGCCGAGGACAAAACGCAAAAGGGCCCAGATAATTCCGTTGATGGCCAGAATAGTAATAAAAATAACAGTTGGTGTAAAAAATTTGGTTTTTACAGGTCTCGGTTCTAAAGGTTCATGCATCATTCTTCTTCCTCCGCTTTATTTCCTTTGCCTAACCACATGATGCCGCCCAGTAATCCGTAAAGCGCAACCGGCGGGATGAAGAATTTAAATAAGGCATGCTGCAGGGGCTCGGTGGCCCCGGGCATAGGTTCGGTTCCCACATCAGGGAAATCTAAGGAAGCGAAATCCTGATTGGAAAGATAGAGCCAGGAGGTGCCGCCCACTTCGTGTTCACCATAAATATGGTCAAAATAGCTCTGAGGACGGTCCTGAATTTTTTGATGTGCCAGCTGTAATAATTCATAGCGTTTGCCAAAAATGAGGGCGTTTTGCGGACAGGCTTCCACACAGGCCGGCAATTTGCCTTTAGAAGTGCGGTTATCATAACACAGGTCGCATTTCATGATCTTGGGTTCCAATGCTTTGTCAAATTCGAAAGCAGGAACCTGAAACGGACAGGCAACCATGCAGTAACGGCATCCGATGCAACGGCTTTCATCCCAAATAACAGCCCCGTTTTCCTGTTTGGAAAAGGCGCCTACAATACAGGCCGAAACACAAGCCGGATGATCACAGTGCATACACTGCACCTTTAAATCGGTATGCTGATCCGGGTTTTTGGGATTGGGATATTCATTGATAACGGTTAAAGCGGTGGTGTCGGGTCGGCGCATTTCGGCCAACAGGGTTCGATCCATGTAGTCGTCTAACGAGCCAACGGGTAATCCGTGTTCCTCTTTGCAGGCGATTTCACACTGACGGCAGCCAATGCAAACAGTACTATCCACCAAAACCCCCATTCGGTCATCAGATACAATATTAACAGGAGAAGCCGCTGCTTCTTTTGGCTTGATCCCGGCAATACCCGCACCCAATAAACCAGCCGTCTTGAGAAATTCACGACGTGATTGAGTATTCATTAGTAATAGTCCTTTATATTTAATTAATAAATTTTTGGAATTAACTAAAATTCGTATCCCATTTGTCTGGTAACAATTTTATATTCCCGATCAATAACGGAAAGATGGTCAGCTTCTTCTTTTGCCATATTTTCCAGAAGCTCTTTCATCTCAGGAATTTTGCAATTCCTGGCAATGATTTCATATTGTTGGCGCGCATGGTTTTCACGTTGAAGAGCAATATCCAAAATTTGCTCAACCGTCCAGGTCTCGTCGCAATGTTCCTCATAGTCACCATGGGCATTTAATGCCGTATCAAAAATTTTATCATTTGGAATTTCCACATCCAGATCATACAATTTATTTTGCATGATAGATGCAAGAAGTTTTTCATGCTGCAACTCTTCCTTAACAAGACAATCAAGGAATTTTTTGGTTGCCTGGTCTTTAGCTTTATTGCGTCCAATTTCATACAATTTTTTTACACAACTTTCTGCTTTTATCGCAGTTTTAAGGAATTCTTTTAATGTACGCATATCTAAAGCTCCTTGATTATATAGTTTAAAAATGATTCAAGCTTAAAATAGATTGAATTTACAAACGTGTTTTTCCAAAGTAAAATATATATTACAAAAGTTATGTAATTATTTTTAAAAATATGCCTTTTTAAGTAACCGTAAGTATGCAAAACAACCTCCGCTATTTTGCAATAGAATTAGCAAGGTATGTGCCCATCTCCGTTTTTATGTTGCAAATGGATGCAAACGATAGCAAATGAAAAGTGTACTTCAATCAGTTGGTGTAAGATGCGATAAATGTTTCATATTGTGTTCCATTTCGCAAAAAATGAAACATTTTGTTTAAATCGAATCCGTCCTAGTGATTACTTTGTTTTGCAAGGGTTGGCCGTTAGCACGAAACAGTGTGTTTCAGAATGATGGTTGACTGCATGAAACAGCTTCCCCCCAAAGCCCATAAATACAGGCATTGCGGCCCAAACCGTTCTTGGCATATACTTTGCCTATGGTTATTGTACTAATATTCACAAACAATGGGAAGTTCAATGCGAATCACGTATGCGTTACTCATTTTAACAGGATTTATTCTGTTTGCCTGCACACAGTTTATGGAAAACGATGAAGCGGGGAAGAATGTTTATGCCGGTGATGACGGTTGTGTATACTGCCATACCAATGCGGAACGCCTGAAAGTACTGGCCCCGGCTGTTGATACCGGAGAAGGCGCGGGTGGTGGCTGAGGCGGCGCTGTGGCTCCGTTGGAGCCCTGGGAAAAAGTGTACATTAATTTAGGCCGTAAATCCTCGGTTGGGCAGTTGGACTACCACATGGACAAGCTGAAGTGTGTGGACTGCCACGGCGGAGACAATTCTAAACCGAATGATAAAGCGCTGGCCCATACGGGATTGATAAAAGATCCGTCTGAACTCAATGCGAACGGTACCAACAGTTGCGCTCAAAGCGGCTGCCACGAAAGTATCTCCGGATCGTTTAAAAATAGTCTGCATCAGCAATTATGGGGTGAACGGCGTATGGTGGCCCTGCGCTCGGGTGTGGAACATTTTTCCGAATGCCCGCAATCCACTCAGGATGGTTTTAATGGCGAGTGCACCAATTGCCATGCCACCTGCGGTGATTGTCACGTTTCTATTCCCAACAGCGCCGGACAGGGGCTGGTGAAAAATCATCAGTTTATGCGTACGCCGGATCCGGTGAATAACTGCATGGCCTGTCACGGTTCCCGTATTGCGCATGATTTTTTGGGTGACTATGATGTTTATCCGGTTCGGCCTAAAGATGTTCATGCCAATTCTATGACCTGTATGGATTGCCATTCGCAAGCCGAAATGCACAGCGACGTAGCAGAAAATACCAGTCGCTATCATTATGATCAGTTGCCAACCTGTGAAGAATCCGGTTGCCACGCAGCTGGTGATACACTCAAAGAAGCAAACATCTGGCACCAAAAACATTTTGATGATTTAACCTGCTACGTGTGCCATTCACAGGCATATAATAATTGCACCTCCTGTCATGTAAAGAATGAATGGCAAACAGATCCGAATTACCAAAACAACAATCCCGAAGAAGATTTTAAAATCGGCCTTAATCCAATTCAAACAGCGAGCGGACCACACCGGGCAAAATTTGCCGTACTCCGGCATACACCTGTAGATCCCCAAAGTTATGAAAACTGGGGACCCGCTTCGGCTACTCTGCCGGATTATGACCGTTATCCCACCTGGAAATTCGCTTCACCGCATTCCATCCGTAGGATTACGGCGCGGACGGATACCAGTGGTGGAAGAGGGTGTGCGCAAGGTTGCCACGCCAATTATCCTGAGAACAGAAATCTATTCT
>JANTHG010000027.1 GCA_024762535.1 Calditrichaceae bacterium | reverse complement strand
AAGCAATTTCATACGGCGTAATCAAAATGAATATTGATACGGATACCCAGTGGGCCACCTGGAAAGGTGTGATGGACTACTATAAAAAATATGAGGCCTATTTGCAGGGTCAAATTGGTAATCCTGAAGGGGATGATAAACCCAATAAAAAATATTACGACCCGCGAAAATGGCTGCGGGCTGCTGAAGAATCTATGATTGCCCGGCTTAAAACAGCCTTTAGTGATTTAAATTGTCTGGATCGTTGCTAACGTAAGGCGCCTGTGGGCGCCTTTCTTGATTTTATTAGTGTGTGAACCTTATGGCACAAATCAAAGGAATATGTAAATACCACCCCGAGCGGCGCGCCTCGAACAGATGTTATTACTGTAAAGAACCGGTGTGCAGCTCGTGCAGGCAATTACATGCCCACCACTATTTTTGTTCGGCATCCTGCTATGCTAAATGGCAGGCTGCTCAGTGGCTGAAACGCTTTAAACCCTATAAAATATATTGGGTGCTTGCCGGGCTGGTCCTGCTTTCGGATATTGCCCTGTATATACTGCTCAAAGCACCTCCCGCGTCCCAAACAATGCTATCCGGGCATCCTGTTCAGCAAGGGGCTTTACGTGATTCGTTTACGGTCCAATTGGATACCAATCGCGTGGCTGTGCGTTATGGTTTACAGATTTGCGTGAAAACCGACCGGGAAAAGACTCCGGTGTTATTATGGCGAAACGGCCGGTTTATCAACGCTCTTCCGGTTGAAAAAGGACAAGCGGATTTTGGCACTCAATATCTCAAACCCGGACAAAATCGTTTTGGCCTCTGGATGCAAATCGCACAAGGGCGCTCTGTGTTAGTCGATTCCTTTAGCGTTCATTTACGCGCTCCGCGGTTGGCGTATCTAAAGAAACAGGTTAGCCGTACGCACACCAATCAAAAAATAGTCGCCTTAACTTTTGACGGCGGTTCTTCGGACAGGGGAACACAAAATATTCTGGATACGCTTCGTTCCCGACACGTTCACTGCACCATGTTCTTAACCGGCGGCTTTATCCGACGCTATCCACAGCTCGTAAAAGAGATTAGTACAGACGGACACGAAGTAGGGAATCATTGCTTTAGCCATCCGCATCTTACTAATTTGGAACTCGACGGCAGTCAGCACACGCGGACAGGTATTACCCGCGAAATCCTTTGGAATGAGCTTTTGAAAACCGATTCGCTTTTTAAACAAACGAGTGGCCACCCCATGGTTGCTTTATGGCGTGCGCCATTCGGCGAATTGAATAATGATATTTTATTGTGGGCCGCTGAAATCGGTTTTAAGCATATCAATTGGTGTCAACATTGCGATTCCTGGGATTGGGTAGCGGATACCAGTTCACAACTCTACCGCAGTTCAACAGAAATTCTCAGCCATTTTCTGACCTTAGAATCTGAAAAAGGGTTGCAGGGTAAAATATTATTAATGCATCTTGGCACAGAGCGGAAAAAGGATTATCCATATACTATTTTGGGGAAATTAATTGATGAGCTGCGCAGCAAAGGCTATCGCTTTGTTCGGGTAACGAATCTTTTGAATAATAGAGAATACCAAATTGAATGAAGAACTTGATTTTTTTAAGAGTGGTAAGGTATCAAATTTCGGCTATCGCCAGTCATAACGAACCGGGTGAAGTTTTTTTAAGGTATATTGATCTGTTTGCAATTTCACAGTTGTAATTAAAATAAAAATTTACTATTTTGATCTAATACCTTATAAAAAAAGAAATTGGTACCTTTAAATTTAAAGGCGAATTACATGCGACTACTTGGAATTTTTATATGGATTGCCATTGGTGCGATTATATTATGGTTTTTTACATTAAACCTTAATCAATATGTAACCATCTATTTATTTACTCGTGTTTTTGAGAATGTCAATTTGGTAACCGTGATATTTATTTCATTTTTTTTGGGAGTAATATTCGGAGCTATCTTATTTTCATCCAGCTTGCTAAAAGCAAAATCTGCTGCGGCATCTTTACGCAAACAGAATAAAAAACTAAAAAAAGATTTGGATAATTTAAGGAACTTATCTGTTCCGGAGCCACAGCAACCTATTGATACGGATCCGGAATTACCTACCGTTTAATGACTGTAATTTAAACAAGAAGTAAAAGTCTGAAGATTTAAAAATATTGGGAATATGCTAAAATTTAAATATCCATATTTATTGCTACTTATAATTTTAATTAGTACTCAGCTAGTAGTGGCACAGGGTAATTTGAAGATATGGACGGATTCCTATAACCGGAAAGATTTTGCCAAAATCAAAGAAATGCTTTCAGGTGGTGAAGATGCTTTTTTAAAGCCGTCGGATGCTCTATTTTTTAAATCGCTCTTTATCTCCAACGGCGAAGTTGCTCTAAAGAACTACCAAACAGTTTTTGAATCCGGATCCATCGTATTAAAACCGTTTGCAGCTCAAAAATTAATGGATTATTTTTATGCAGCAGGATATTATGTTACGGCAACTAAGTATCAGAAATATATTGTAGAAAATCAGAATTTTGTTAAGAAACAGCCCATTACAGAAAACCGACCCAATGTTACGGATGGTAAATATTATATTCAGGTGGGTGCTTTCGGGTTAAAAGATAATGCTCGTCAACAAGTTGCTTTTTTAGGGACCCAAAACATCACAGCTTCCCTGGTTGAACGCGATGTAAACGGTAAAAATTTATTTTGTGTTTGGATTGAAGGAAAAACAAATTTGGATAGTACATTACAAATAGCTAATCGGATCAAGCAAAAATATGATTTGAAATTCCAGATAATGAAAAAATAGGGGTACCAGATGGATTTGTTGGATTTAAAGTCTATACCGCTCTTCTCTGAATTACGGGAAGAAGAATTACGCGAAATTGATAAAATTAGCGTTCGCCAGGTTTATAAAAAAGATAATATGGTCTTAATTGAAGAAGAAGTGGGATCAACCATGTTTATCATTTTAAATGGACGGGTAAAAATTTCGCGGATCAGTGATGAAGGGCGTGAAGTTATCCTATCTATTCTGGTTGATGGCGATTTTTTTGGTGAAATGTCCATATTAGACGGTCAAACACGTAGCGCCAATGCCGTAACCCTTGAAGACACGGAAATGTTGATAATTCGCAGAGAGAATTTTCTAAGAATGCTATACGATTATCCTCAGATTTCCATTAATTTATTAAAAGAGCTAGCCCACCGTCTAAGACGAAGCGATTCTCAGATAAAAAGCTTATCCCTTCAAAATGCTTTAGGACGTGTTGCTTCTACTTTACTACGTATTGCTGATGATTCCGGAATTATCAAGCAGGGTATCGTTGAAATACCACACCTGCCACCGCAACAGGATTTGGCTAATATGGCCGGTACCAGCCGCGAAACCATATCGCGGGTTATAAAATCCCTGGGGCAATTAGGTTATGTTAAAAAGCAGGGTAGTAAACTGCTTATTTTGGATTATGACCGTTTCCGCCAGGATTTTTCGTAATCCCGATGTATGAGCACCAACAAAACATTGCTATTATTTCGGACGATCCGCAACGAGCCGAAACCTTTTCCGGTATATTACAGGATATCAGGAATCGAAAACAACTGTTTACCTTTGAACAGGCTATTCACAGAGGGGTAACGGATTTTCCTTTTGACGTAGTGTTTGTGGATTGTGTATCCGCTCCAGAATTCGATTATCAGATACTCCAAAATTTACGAATTGATTCTAAACTAAAACAAACATCTTTTGTTTTTTTACTTAAACCTTCACAAGAAGCCGTAAAGCGCCTTGTGTATAAAAACCCGAATAATCAGATTCTTTTGGAACCTATTGACCGCTTTGTATTTATTTCGACTATCAATTCAGCATTGCATCTAAACGAACTCCAAAAAAGCACTACTCTTTATAAAGAAATTATTGAAGGCGAAAAAAAGCTGATATCTAATATGGATAATTTGTTGGAGATGGGCCGGGTTCAGCAAATTACCGATGAAGCTGAATTACTAGCTCATTTGGAAAAATCTTTTATCCGCCGCCTTGAACTGGTTTTGGCTGTTGAAACCGCCCTGTTTACAACACTGGATCCCAAAAACAAGGTGCTTTCTTTCAACCTTTTTGATGGACATGGAGTTCAATTAAGCCGAAAACATACTTTTAAAATAGAAAATAGCCTGTTAAAAGAATTACTAAATAAAAATTATTCACAGATTCTTGAAGGAAATGCACTGCTTGATCCGCTCATCCAAGAATTAGAAGAGGCTATTGGCTTAAAAATATTCAGTTTATTATTTATTCCGATTACCGTTTTTCATGAACCAAAAGGCGGAATCATTCTGATTAATAAATTATATAGAGATGAATTTTCGGAGAATGATTTATCATTTAGCCTGATTGCTGCCCAGAAAATCACTTATCATTTAGAAAAAATACAATTATCCGGGGGAAAACATTTACAAAGTGTGACAGCCTTTGCACTTGGGAATAATCAGGATGTGATATATGAAGAATGGAAATTATTAAAATATATAACAGAAGAGGTCTCTTTTGGTATTGTAGTATTTGATGAAAATTTGGATTTACAGTTTATGAATCCGGCGGCATTTCAGATCTTAAATAAAGATAAACAAGAAAATAGTTTCCAAAATTTATTTCAATTATTTGATGAGCATGCCTTCAATCACATTTTACAATACATCAAACAAGATGACTTCCCGGTAATTAGGGATGAATTACAATTAAATGCGGGCCGTCTTCCTCATTTTTTTATTGGTTTTTCAATATATGCATTTCCCTTAAGCACTGGGGAAAAACGTTTTATAATGGTATTTTCCGAAATATCACGAAGCAAACGCATCCAGGCGGAGGTTATTCGCATGGATCGTATGGCATCTCTTGGTGCATTGAGCTCCGGGATTGCTCATGAAATACGTAATCCCCTGGCAGGGATAAAAGCTATGGTACAATCTCTGGAAGAGCAATTAGACAATGATAAACTCAAAATGGAATTTATTCAGCGTATATTACGTCAAGTAAATCGTCTGGAAAAATTGCTTCGTTCTTTTTTTAGTTATGCCAGTCCTATCCGGCCTGATCCCGTTCCTGCACGAATCGTTAAAATAGTTGAAGAAGTCTTACCACTGATTGATCGTAAATTAATGGAAAAGAAAATTAAGATTCGGCAAATTTATGCCCCGGATTTGGCTGATGTTTTTGTTGATAGCAGCCAGATTCAACAGGTTTTACTGAATCTGTTTCTAAATGCGATTGATGCCATGCCGAATGGTGGCTTTCTCGAAATAGCCGCTCAAAATGCATTACATACGGAACCTGTTGTGGATCGTAGAAATCCATATGTTGGGTTATTATCCGATTCTTTTATTCAAATTGAAATTCGTGACACCGGAATCGGAATTTCTGAAAAAGTATGTAAAAAAATATTCGATCCGTTTTATACAACCAAATCATCAGGAACCGGTTTGGGATTATCCATTGTTTACCAAATCATTAAAGAGCATGGTGGTCGCATAGATGTTCAAAGTAAAGAAAATGAGGGCACCGTTTTTACAATTTTATTACCCACATATAATAAATAATTACAAGGATAGTTTTGATTCCCATAATCGATGATTTGCTTTTAGGACTTCTTGTTGGGCTGATGAGTTCCATTCTTGGTCTTGGTGGAGGGATTGTTATGGTCCCGGCCCTGGTTATATTGTTTGCCTTTCCTCAACAGGCTGCTGTTGGAACAAGTCTTTTGGCTATAAGTTTTGTTTCTTCATTTAATGTTATTCGGTTTCAGTTAAAAAAACTATTAGAGTGGAAAACAGCTTTAAAAGTCGGTTTTACAGGCGGGATACTTTCTTTTCTAGCTGGTAACATTGCCTCCTATCTATCCCAGCAATTATTGTTGGTTTTTTTTATAACCGTTTTATTTTATTTGATTATTCAAACCATACGTGCAAAAAATAGTATAAAAACATCCATACCAGTCAAAACTTCAGAAAAATATGTTTTAAAAGCCGGCGCTTTAGCGGGTATCATTTCCGGCCTTACAGGAGTGGGAGGCGGAAGTATTTTAACCCCTATTTTAATAGGTCAGCAAAACATTAAAAAGAAAATGGTAGTTCCACTTTCCAATGCATTTATGATGATAACCTCCATTGGAGCTTCCATCGGTTATGCTATGCATTCCCCGATCGTTTGGGAAAAATGGGAAGTAGGCGCATTACATATTGATACCGCGTTATTGATTTTTATTGGAGCTTTACCTGCCTCGGCCTTTGGTACCTATTTCCAGAGTAAAGTTAGCCTAAAGGTCCGGAAAATATTTTTGCTATTTTTTTTAATTCTCATATTAATTAAAATGCTCTTTCGTTTGGGAGCGGAATTAGGTGTGTTGTAGGCAAATATAAAAGGCTTTACTTATAGAGTTCAATTTCCTAATTTTAAGGATTGATATTTACCAATGAACATAATTATTTAAGGAGTGTGTATGGAAGCAAAACCAACTGGAAAAGGCTTGCCGGCAAATGCCTATACTAAATTAAGTCACGGTGAAGAATATCAACCAATTGTACCAGATAATGCACCACTACCGGAAGCTACCCGCTATTCAGTCCTTTGGGGTATGTTCTACGCCATCGTGTTTTCGGCGGCAGCAGCCTATCTGGGGTTGAAAATTGGTCAGGTTTTTGAAGCTGCAATTCCCATTGCTATTTTAGCAGTAGGGCTTTCTGCTTTAATGAAACGAAAAAATTCCCTACAAGAAAATGTAATCATACAATCGATTGGTGCTAGTTCCGGTGTTATCGTTGCCGGTGCAATTTTTACTATTCCCGGTTTGTATATTCTGGGTATTGAGGCATCTTTTGCTCAGGTATTTTTATCATCCTTATTTGGTGGCATTCTGGGTATCTTATTTTTAATTCCCTTTCGTCGTTATTTTGTTAAGGATATGCATGGTGAATTTCCCTTTCCTGAAGCAACAGCCACAACCGAAGTACTCGTTACAGGTGAAACAGGTGGCAATCAGGCTAAAATACTCTTAAAAGCGCTGGCAATTGGCGGATTATACGACTTTGTTGTATCCGGCCTTGGCTTTTGGAAAGAGGTGGTTTCCACCAATGTGTTTGGCTGGGGAAAACAATTAATCGAAAGTACTCGGTTGGAATTCCGCATGAATATTGGTGCTGCTGTTATGGGACTTGGGTACATTGTAGGCCTCAAATATGCTTTGATCATCGCCAGCGGTTCTTTTTTAGCTTGGTGGGTAATTATGCCTGCTATATACTATATCGGCCAGTTTAATCCGGCACCCATATTAAATGCAGCCAAGCCTATTGCTCAAATGATGCCTGGAGAAATCTTTAGTACCTATATTCGTCATATCGGTATTGGCGGTATTGCCGCAGCCGGACTCATAGGCATCATTAAATCATGGAAAATTATTGTTGGTGCATTTAAGTTAGCGATTGATGAAATATCCGGAAAAACCCATAGTTCAGAAAAAGCGGTTAAAGTACGACGTACCCAAACTGATATTAAAATGAAATGGCTGGTTGTTCTGATTATTAGTGCGCTTTTGGGTGTTTTTGTATTTTTCCTTTTACTGGTAGTCAAAGGCAATTTGATGTATGCTCTTGCCGGTTTGCTCATCGTAACGGTGATCGCCTTTCTGTTTACAACCGTAGCGGCGCGTGCTATCGCAATTGTGGGGACTAATCCTGTATCCGGCATGACTTTGATGACGCTAATCATATCATCAGTGATTTTAGTGGGTATCGGTTTAAAAGGCAATGATGGTATGTTAGCGGCTTTAATAATCGGTGGTGTAGTATGTACGGCTCTATCTATGGCCGGCGGTTTTATAACTGATTTAAAAATTGGTTACTGGTTAGGCACTACTCCGCGTACTCAGGAACGCTGGAAGTTTTTAGGTACCCTTCTTGCTGCCGCTTCTGTGGGAGCGGTTATTTTTATGTTGCATCAAACTTACGGTTTTGGAGCGGAAGCAGGGCCCAATGCCCTGGAAGCCCCTCAGGCTTCGGCTATGGCTGCAGTTTTAAAACCTTTAATGACCGGACAACCGGCGCCCTGGTTAATGTATCTTGCAGGAGTGATATTAGCAATTGTGCTGGAATTTATCGGAATTCCGCCTTTGGCTTTTGCTTTGGGAATGTATTTGCCTCTGCATCTGAATACGCCCATCCTGTTTGGCGGGATTGTGGCTTATTTTGTAGAGAAAAGTTCAAAAGATGAGAAAATTTCTCATTTGCGTAAGGACAGAGGAACTCTGATTGCATCCGGATTTATTGCTGGTGGCGCTATTATGGGGGTTATTGCCGCAGCTCTGGTGTATATAGGACAGACCTTTACAGGCAATTCTCATTGGAATTTGATGGTCGGTATCGGAACCCAACATTGGGCAGAATCTGCCGGTGCGGAAATTCTGGGCTTTTTAATGTTTGTTATTTTATTAATCTATTTGTACTGGGATTCTAAGCGTGTACAAGAAGACTAAGCTAAAAAGCTTAAATTAAGGGCTGATACTCTCAGCCCTTTTTTATTGCTTGTATTTTGGCTTTCATTTATATTAGGGCTGTCGGATAATTTCCATAATCATAGCAGTAAAATTATTCGTATAAAATAATATCAAAAAAAACAAAAGATTTTTAAATTTTATTCGATAACGGTTATCAGAATGAAATTACCCGGAAGCCGGAACAGACGAACATTTAATTTTTCATATCAAGTAAAAAAAGAGCAAAGTCCGAAACATACCATTAAATTTGATCGGTTACCACATAAACGAATTCGATCGATCTGGTGGCTTCTTGCTGTTTTCATCATTGTCATTTTACTATACAACTATTTACATCGTTTTTAGCCTTATTTTTGAGAGGGGCGCACATGATTCAGATTGGGAAAATATTAAAAAAAGTTCCTATTTTTAGAATGCTCGGTAAAGAAAGCATCGATTTTATTGTGGAACGCCTGAAATTTAAAACATTTTCTGCCAATGAAACCATCTGTAAAATTGGTGACCCTGGTGATGAAATGTATATAATTATTAGCGGAAATGTTAAAATTTGCATCTATGATGAAAATGGGGAAAATGAACAGGTTGTGGCTACTCTGCAATCCGGTGATTATTTTGGTGAAATGGCTTTACTGACCGGTGAAACCCGATCTGCCTCGGTTATCACTACGGAAGACAGTGAAACCTTTGTACTGCAAAAAAACGATTTTGATGTAATTCTGGAAAAGTTTCCTTCTATTTCCCTTAGCATGGGTAAAATAGTGAGCCAACGCTTACGGGAAACCCTTAAAAAGGCTACTCAGACTCATAAAACGGATGGGATTAGTACATCTCAAAACGGACCTTCAGGCAATTTGAAAGATGTGGCCTTAGTAGATTTGATTAGTTTCTGCGAATCTAACTCACTTACCGGTACAATCACCATCAAGAACGGAACAGAAAAGGGATTGTTTGAATTTGAAACCGGTGTTTTGAAGCATGTGGAATTAGGTGAAAAACAGGAAGATAAAGCTTTAGATACCATGCTCGAATGGACGGAAGGTGATTTCCAAATTTCGGTTCGGCCTTTAACTCTTAAAAAAGATGATGCACATACCGAAGAACCACCAAAGCGAATTCTCATTACAAATAATTCTTTGGTTGTACGTAAAATTGTTGAACGTGCGTTTAAAGGATTGGGTTACAATGTGGTTACTGCAAAAAATATTGCAGACTCTCTGAATGCCATGGATAAGGATCCGGTTGATATCATTATCTCAGATATTAAATTACCCGATGGCAGCGGAGACGTGTTTGCCACTCAGGCCAGAAGTAAAGGTGATATTCCATTTATTTTTCTTGGTGATAATTCCGTTCGATCTGAATTTGAACAACGTTTAAATGATATTGGTAACGCTCAATTAACAAAAACACATGAAGTAAGTGAAATAGTTAAACTTGTAGAGAATTTAATCTGATTATGCAAGGCCTTGAACAACTAAAAAGTATCCCACTCTTTCAATCCGTTTCCGATACGGAACTGGATGAAATACGCTCTATTTTAAAATTAGTCCCTATTAGTAAAGGCGAAACTATTATTAGCGAAGGCGAAGTAGGGGATTGTCTGTATATTATTCGCAAAGGAAAAGCTAAAGTTGTTTCCGATAATAAAGGAAGTGATCAGATAATTCTTTCTTACCTTACAGTGGGAGATTATTTTGGGGAAATGTCTCTCATCACAGGTGAACCGCGTTCAGCCACTGTTATGGCAGTGGAAGATGGTGAATTATGGCAATTGGACAAGAAAGATTTTGATGAGTTGTTAATGAAGAACCCTTCTATTACAATCTCTTTAACCCATATGTTAAGTCAACGGTTAAGTCTATCCAATCGTGCACGGGAAAGCAGCGAACGCTACTACAAACAACGTATTAGCCCTAGAGGTCTTATAAGTGAAACCGACTTAATTAAATTACTTAAATATGCAGAAGAGAATTCCTTAAGTGGAAAAATAAGACTTAAAAACAATGATAAAGAAGCAATATTTGAATATAAAAAAGGGCAATTGGAAAATCTTGATTTTGAAGGAAAAGATGAAGATCAGGCTATGGATGAATTGCTAGATTGGAATGACGGTGAATTCGTAATCGAACCGGACTTATACCAATTAACGAGTAAAACAGAAGAGCCAACTCCCGAAAAAATTTTAGAAGATAATTTAGTGATTAGTCATATTGAAAAATATTTACAGGAAAAAATAAAATCACTCATTAAATATATTGGTGCCCATCCTGTACAATTAGCCGTTAACACAAGTTTACATAAATTTGCTCGCTATTTCGATGTAGCAGACCAATTCCAAATTGAAACAGAACCTCAGCTAAAAATTAATTTTTTAACTGAAACATGGACCGAAAAACATACCCTTTTTCTGGCTGTACTCATGCGTGATTTGGTAGATACCATGGAACGCGATTTAATTGGAATGTCCTTTTGGGATCTTCAGCCCAAAGATGTCCGACTCAATACTATTCTCGAAGAAAACCAGTTTTTCCTTTACTATGAGCAAGCTGTTGATTTTGTAGGCTCTTAAAAATTTACAGTTTAGGCAATAGTTTTGTGATCAGTTTAAATCCTTCCTGCGCCGAATTTACAAAATGAAATAATTCCAAATCCTTTTCCGCAATGGTACCCCAGCGAGCCATGGCTTCCAAATCGATTATTTCTTTCCAGTAATCCTGTCCGAAAATGATGATGGGAAGCGGTCGGTCAATTTTTTTGGTCTGAATAAGTGTCAGCACTTCCATCATTTCATCTAATGTGCCGAAGCCACCCGGAAAGACAACCAGTGCCTGTGACAGATAGACCAACCAATACTTACGCATGAAAAAATAATGAAAATCAAACAAGAACTCTTCGGATATATAGGGATTCGGTTCCTGTTCGTGGGGCAGGGAAATATTGATTCCAATGGATTTGCCGCCAACCTCATGCGCGCCTTTGTTGGCTGCTTCCATAATACCCGGACCGCCACCCGAACAAATATAGAGTTTTTGTTTGCTGCTGTTTGGGATTTTTGCCCAATTTGTAATTAAACCGGCCAGTTCTACTGCATCTTCATAATATTTGGAAAGACGTAACTGCAGCCGCGCTTCGGAAAGCTTGTGCTCGTTGGCCGGTGTGGGTTTTTTCTCATAGGCTTCGGCAGCAATGAAAATATTTTTTTTGGCAACTTCTTTTGGCTTTATCCGCGCCGAGCCAAAAAACACAATAGTAGAATGGATATCATTCTCTTTAAATCGATAGTAAGGTTCGCTGTATTCTGCTAAAATGCGGATAGGCCGGGCATTGCTTCCGGTTAAAAAATTGAGATTTTTATAGGCTTTTACAGGTAATTTTCGTTTGGCCATTGTAACTCCGTTCCTTTAAGCTGTTAATTCTTCTGCTTCCGTAATGTAAGTTTCCATTTCTTTTTTATAATCGGACAAAAAGGGATTTTCTTCAATACTTCCGAGAACCGCTTCCATTTCTTCGGCATCATCATATACTAATTTGCGAAATTCGGTTGTGTAGTCTTTCTCTCGTGAGGAAAAAGTCCAGTTCAATAAGTCGCTGGTAATGCTTTTAAATTCTTGTAAAGCAGATTGCAACTGAGAAACCGAAAAGGAATCGGGTGCGGTGGGAAAAAGCTGCATTAAACTGAACAGGGCATGGTTGCGGCGTTGAATGTTGTAAGCTTCAAAGGCTTTGTCATACGCTGCGTGCAAGTCGTTCCACGAAGAAATCCTCCCGTCTGCAATTTGGGCGCGTATGTCACGAACAGTTTCTTCCGGAATAATCTGGCCACCGAGATTCATCCATTTCCGTGGAGGCTCGGAATAGGAATTAAAAAGAGCTTCCAGACCCGAAGATAAGCCACTCTTTAGCTCAGGAAGAATTTCCCGGATTGCGTAAAAGAGAATCATCTTGTGGTACAGAGCCAGGCCCTGAGCGGGTTTTAGCAGTTGTGCTTTTCCTTTGTTGATAATGCCATTTAGTTCCACATGCAGCGATTTATCCAGCTCGGTAGCCTGTTCCGTAATTTCTCGGGCAGACAGCGCTTTGCCCGTTGTTTTTTCAATGGCTTCCTGCAAAACGGAAACAGCGTGAAACATTTCTTCAATGGTATCCGGTGCCAGATAATCCATTTCGATATGCTGCTGCTTTATCTTCCGCTTATCCCGTTTTTTAAACTTCCAGGTATTCCGGGCCAGAGCGTACATGTTGTATTTGAACCAGAACCCGGGGAACAGCAAAATATTGTGCGGGTCGGCAGCAGGACTAACCAGCGTAAAGGGAAGATGAACATTGAGTTCCGCATTGTAATTTCCCTTGGCAATCAGCGTAAAAGAAGCAAAAGCGGAATTATGTTTGAAGTTGGTCACCAGGCCGGGCCAGAATCCTCGTTTAGCCCAAATTTCACCGTCTGCAGCGCGGGAATTGTGGTTGGAACCGATGGTGGCGCCCGCTGCAATATTATCTTGCCCCATCACCATGGTGGCAATTAAAAAAGAATTGTTGTGGTGCTGCTCATGAAAGGGAAAGAGTAGGTTACTAAGCACTTCGCAGCAGGAAATAGTGGAATTAGTGCCAAGATAATTGTTAATAAAACGAACCCCGTATTTGAGGTGCACATTGCGTCCTGTGCAAAAATTCTCAGCAATAACATTGGAATAAATTTCGTTGGCAGGTCCAACCACACCATTTCGCAGGTCTGCGCCCGAGCCAATGGTTGTGGGTTCTTCTTTGTCGGATTGAATGGTTACATTAACCATGCGGGAGGCGGATTCGATGGTTGCGCAGGAACCGACCCAGGTATCCTGGATGGTGCGGCAATTGCGGATAGAAGTATGGCTGCCAATAGTGGCTATCTGAAAAGGTTCATCAGCTCCCAGACGGTCGGTCCAGTTTACAAAAGCGGATTGCAATGCGCTGTCTGCCCTGTATTTAGCCCACAAAAAAGCGTCTGCCGGAAGCATGCCGGCAAAGGGCAAAATCTGACGTCCGCCATTTTCATTGACCAGTTCTATCCAGTTACGCTCATCTTCGGGCTGATGCACAAAACCCTGCCCAAAGGCAGAATTTCCCGAAGCGCTTAATTCATCAATATTGAACAGCAGCACATTGTTTTCAATTCTGTAGCCGGAAAGCAAATGCACATTGCGAATACATACACGGCTTCCGATATGGCAATTTGCTAAGGTAGATTGAAAAATTCCTGTGTTAAAGGATATTCCATCCACTTCCAAAACAGCCGGTTCCTGCGCATCCAAATATACAGCGCCCATAAATTCACATTGACGAATAAGGGATGGATTAAATGGGTCTGCTACTTTCAAGATATTCCAGTTCGCAGTGTGATTCTGGTTTTGAATCAGAATACTAATTTCTTCTTTCGTTAGGGAACGATAAGCGTTTGAATTTAAGCGTGTTAAATAGTTTTCGAAGTGAGGAACGGAATTCATAAAACCTCCATAGTCATTTTAAACGCTACTAAAATAATAAAAAAAAATGACAAAGCCTTAATTTTCTTTATTTTGTTTCATAAAAAGCGTATCTTTTAAAATCGAAAAATGAAGTAAAATTTTAAAAAAGAGCAATTATGATTCGAAATTCTGCTTTTGGCCCCCGTTTGGTTCGTGAATATAACGAATTAAATATTTTAAGATTCATTAAAAATGAAGGCCCTATTTCCCGCGCGGATATTGCCAAGCGTTACAAAATATCCAAAGCTGCTGTGTCTGAAATAATCGGTCAGCTATTGGAACAGGAATATATTTCGGAAATCGGAGTGGGTAATTCTACCAGCTTAGGGGGACGTAAACCCATCTTGCTGGAGTTTAATTCGAAATCCGGTTATGCGTTTGGCATTGAAATTAAGCGGAATTCTGCCCGTGTTTCTTTGGCAGATTTAAATGCGAATATTCATAAAAACAAAATGCTGAATTTCAAAGAACATACTAATCCACAAAAGATATTGGATATGATATTTAAAGTGATAGAAGAATTTCAATCCATATCCTGGGTTCGTAAAGCAAAACCTACCGGTATTGGCGTTGCCATACCGGGTGTCATTAATTACCGCGCGGGCAAAATTCAGGAATCGGATACCTTAAAAGAATGGCAGGGTTTCCCCTTGCGCCAGACTTTTGAGGACCGCTTTCAGATTGAAACCATCATTGAAAATGATGTAAAAGCCACCAGTCTGGCCGAATCCCGTTTTGGCGCGGGTAAAGGTGTGAATAACCAAATTTATTTGTGGATAGGTGACGGGCTGGGGGCCGGGATCATTTTAAATGGCGAATTATATCGTGGTATTACAGCCGGGGCCGGTGAAATAGGCTACCTCGAACCTGGTTATTTCATTCGTGAATCCGCAGCGTTTTCCCATTTATATAAGGGACAAAAAAATTTTGGCGACTTACTTTCCGAAAAGGTTCTTCTTAATGGTGCTAAAGAATTATTAAAAAAACCTTCTCTGGATATGGAAGAATTTCTTAGATTGGTAATGGATAAAAATCCGGATGCCAATCTACTTATTCAGGAATATGCGCGTCTTGTTTCGTTGTTGTGCATCAACATGATTCATATGTTGAATCCGGAACTTATTTTAATTGGTGGACACGACCTTGCCCATAACCGGGAATTGATTAAGGCCATTAAAGCTGGCATTACCGATACTGTTCTCAAAACACCGAGCAAAGCGGTTCATATTAAAAGCGCCTCCCTGCATGAGAATTCTGGTATCCTTGGTTCCATTGCTTTGATTTTAGAAGATATTTTCTATATGGAACGCCTGAACATCGTCCGCTACCGGGATGTTTTCGGTTTTAAGCGATGAGGATCAGGTCCGTTGAAATATTTGCAATTATCCTTGCTTTTGGCTTAAATTCTCACCCTTTAATTTAAGAACCGGAAGCAAATTGTTTTTTAAACATATTCATACTGATAAATCTACCAAAGCCAGGGCCGGACTGATTCAGACTGACCATGGCGCCATCGAAACGCCCATCTTTATGCCTGTTGGCACACAGGCGACCGTTAAAACTCTTTCACCCGACGAACTGACTGCTGCCCAAGCTCAAATTATTTTGGGAAACACCTATCATCTGTATATGCGACCCGGAGCCGATTTGATTGAGGAATTCGGTGGATTGCATCGTTTTATGAACTGGAACAAACCCATGCTTACAGATAGTGGTGGCTATCAGGTGTTTAGCTTAAAAGAGTTGCGCAAAATAGACCCCAAAGGCGTTACCTTCCATTCTCATTTGGACGGTTCCAAACACTATTTTACACCGGCTTCCGTACTCGCGGTTCAGCAGAAACTGGGCAGCGATATTATGATGGTACTGGATGAATGCGCTCCCTATCCCAGTAACCGGGAATATGCGCAGGCTTCCAATCAATTAACCGTCGAATGGGCCAGGGAAGCGCGGGAATTATATGAATCGCATGAATTTTTATATGGTCACAAACAATTTCTTTTTGGGATTGTGCAGGGTAGTACGTTTAAAGATATTCGTGAACAGAGCGCCAAAGAGCTGGTAAAACTGGACTTTCCCGGTTATTCTATCGGCGGATTGGCTGTAGGTGAGCCTAAAGAAGAAATGTACGAATTAACGGATTTTTGTACCGATTTTCTTCCTGCCGAAAAGCCACGCTACCTCATGGGTGTGGGCATGCCGGAAGATATTCTCGAATCCATTGCCCGAGGGGTGGATATGTTCGACTGTGTAATTCCTACCCGCAATGCCCGCAATGGAACGGTTTTTACATCAAAAGGGAAGATGGTGCTTAAAGCGGCTAAATTTAAACACGACCAGAATCCTATTGATTCTGATTGTACCTGTTACACCTGTAAAAATTTTACGCGTGGTTATCTTCGGCATTTGTACAATGCAAACGAAATTTTAGGACTGCGTCTGGCAACTATTCATAATATTCATTTTTATCTATGGTTAGTGACAGAGGCCCGTAAACATATTTTAGATAATACCTTTGCAACCTGGAAAGAAGAAATTTTGGAGCAGGTTACAAGTACAGTTGAAAGTTCAAATACAAAACCATAAGGAGCGTTTATGTTTAATTTTATTTTATTAATGGCACCGGCCAATCAGGGCGGACAAGCGGGTGGCAATCCCATAATGTCTTTTTTACCCTTTATTTTAATTATCGTTATCATGTATTTTCTGATGATACGTCCCCAGCAGAAAAAGCAAAAAGAAAAACAGAAAATGCTTGAAGCGCTAAAAAAAGGTGATAATGTAATTACCGGCGGCGGTATCCACGGTAAAGTGGCCGGTTTTACAGATGACAATAAAACCGTTCTGCTTAAAGTAGATGATAATGTTAAAATAAAAGTAGACCGCAGCGCCATCAATGTGGTGAATGTGGTGGGAACAACCAAATAATATGCGAATCGTTTTTATGGGCAGCCCCGATTTTGCGGTTGTCCATCTGCAGGCGTTGTTAGCAGCAGGTCATGACATACCCACTGTTGTTACGGTTCCGGATAAACCGCAGGGGCGCGGACGCAAACTGCGTCCTTCGCCGGTTAAACAGGAAGCGCTGCGCCACGGTATTCCGGTGCTGCAGCCGGCCTCTCTAAAAGCAGAAGATTTTGTAGATACCTTACAGGCTATTCAGGCAGAATTGTTTGTAGTTGTGGCCTATCGTATTTTACCGGCAGTGGTTTTTAATATCCCGCCCAAAGGTACCATTAATGTACACGCATCGCTTTTACCTAAATACCGTGGCGCCGCACCCATTAACCGGGCTATAATGAACGGTGATACGGAAACCGGTGTTACCATTATTCGTATTGATGAAAAAGTGGATACAGGTGCCATATTGGCCAGGAAAAAGGTAGTTATTACACCAACAATGAATGCCGGTACTTTACATGATCTTTTAGCTGAAAATGGTTCTGCTTTGCTTGTTAAAACCTTAGCCAGGTACGATGAAATTATTCCAATCCCTCAGGATGATGCCCAGGCTACCAAGGCTCCCAAAATTCATAAAGAAAACTGTCAGATTAATTTTAATCGATCCGCTATGGAAGTGTTTAATCTTATTCGTGGACTAAGCCCATATCCGGCGGCTTTTTGTTACCACCAAGACAAGATGCTGAAAATATTTACAGCAGAAATAGTGGAAGTTAATGAGGAAACATCTCTGCAGTCGGGTCGTGTAATTAAGGTGGATAAATCAAGTTTTGACGTTGCTTGCCATCCCGGAGCGCTCCGCATTTTAGAGATACAATTACAGGGTAAAAAAAGAATGTCTGTAAAAAGTTTTTTTAATGGATATAACTTGAAGGTTGGTGATATTTTAGAATAGATTTATACTCAAGAAATGAATTGTGTTGTCGATAACACTGATCTGTTCTCATTTTTTTCTAATATGGAGTTAATATTCTTAAGGAGGAAATTGTGCCTGAGCCTACCATTCTGATTGTTGATGACCTTCCTGAAAATGTTGAGCTTATAAAAAGTCTTTTTATGGGCCAACCCTACCAACTCTTATCTGCACACAGTGGTGAAGAAGCTTTAAGTCTTGTGAATGACAATAAAATAGATCTTGTTTTATTGGATGTTATCATGCCGGGAATGGATGGCTTCGCTGTTTGTGAACACCTGAAATCTCAAAAAGAAACCCGGTTAATACCTGTTATTATGGTAACAGGCTTAGAAGACAGTAATAGTAAGTTACGTGGGATTCGCTTAGGTGTTGATGATTTTATTACCAAACCTGTAAATATTTTTGAACTGAAAGCACGTGCTGCCAGTTTAATCAAACTTAAACAATATACGGATCAACTGGAAAATGCCGAAAGTATTCTGTTTAGTTTAGCGCTTACTGTTGAGGCAAAGGATCCGAATACACGCGGACACTGTAATCGCCTCGCTAATTACGGAACCATGTTGTCAGAAGAAATCGGATTAAGTGAAGATGAGATCCGCTCAGTACGTCGTGGTGGGATTTTACATGATATAGGAAAACTGGCTATTCAGGATTCTATTTTGCTTAAACCGGGGCCCCTAACCAGTGAAGAATTGGAAATTATCCAAACGCATCCTCAAGCCGGTGAAAAAATTTGTCGTCCACTACAAACCATGGAAGATGTTTTACCCATTATTCGCCATCATCAGGAACGATATGATGGTAGCGGTTACCCTGATGGCCTGAAAGGCGATGAAATACCCGTTGGAGCGCGGATTGTTTCGATGGTGGATGCTTATGACGCTCTGACAAGTAGGCGGCCCTATCGGGCAGCAATGGGTTCGGAAGAGGCCTTATATGTGTTAGATGAAGAAGTCGAAATGGGGAAATGGGACAAACAATTACTAAAAGATTTTCAGAAAGTCTTAAAACACCCTCAACTGGATCAGAGGGTAAATGCTCCGGTATTTGAAATTGAAAGATCAGTTTGATTTTTTTTCGGATTTTCTTTTTTTTTTGCAAAAGGTTTTTTATATTTGAGGAATTGTATTAGTTAAGAAAGTAGTCATAATTCACAACATATTAACCAAAGGAGATAACCATGGCTCTGCATATTATTGAAGATTGTATTGCTTGCGATGCGTGTTTGCCGGAATGCCCTAACGAAGCTATTAGTGAGGGTGATCCTATTTATATTATCGATCCTGATAAATGTACCGAATGTGTTGGTGCATTTGACGAACCGCAATGTGCTTCTGTCTGTCCTACCGATTCATGTGTACCGGATCCGGATCATGAAGAAACACAGGAAGAGTTACAAGCCAAATACGACAAATTGCATTAAACAAAATATGCTTTTTAAAAAGGCAGGGCCCAAGCAGCTCTGCCTTTTTTTATTTATAGTCCCTGATTAAATATAAACTTCTTTTTTGTAGTATAAGCTCTTCTCTTTTCATAACGACCTGAAATAATAACTTTGGCAGAAATAGTAATCCTATCTATTTTAATCTGTTTTGGAATGCATCGGAATATTTATTATAGCTGTATAGAAAATCAAAACTTAAAATCTTTTTTTTAAACCAGATCTATCTTGCTTAAGTTGCAAGTTTTACGGATATATGTTATCTTTACTCATTAAACAAAGAAGATCAAAACAAGGAATAATAAATGCTTGAAAATATATCAGGAATAAATTTGATAATCACGGGTTTGGCTTTATTGGTTGGTCTTTTGGTAGGGGTGGTTCTGTACCATTTGATCCTACTGAAAAAGAAGACCACTGCTTTCGCTTTAATACAGTCTGCAGAAAAAGAGGCGGAAAAAGTTAAGAAAGAAAAATTGTATGATTTCAAAGTAGAAATGCAGCAAAAACGTTCCAAGTTGCAGGCAGAATTACGGCAAAAGGAAGAGCATATAGCCAAAATTGAAAGCAAAGCGCTTCAAAAAGACAAGGAATTACGCAAAGAAGAAAATCAATTACAGATTCGGGAAAACCGAATTGAAGCAAAAGAAAAGAAAATCAACGAACTGGAAGAATTTTTATTTGAAAAGCAGAAAAAAATGGACGTTCTGCTTGAAGAACAGAATAAAAAGCTGGAACGGATTGCCAATATTCCGGTGGATGATGCTAAAAAGGAACTGCTTAAAAATTTAGAAAGTAAAGTAAAGCTCGAAGCCGTGCAAATGGCCAATGACATCAAACAGGAAGCGAAAGAACGGGCACAGCGCGAAGCCAAGGAAATTATTGCCAATGCCATAGAAAATCTGGCTTATGAATTCACCATGGAATCCACACTCTCTACCGTTGAACTACCTCATGAACGCTACAAAGGTATGATTATTGGCAGGGAAGGGAAAAATATTCGCGCTTTTGAAGAAGCGACCGGTGTAAAAGTTATCGTGGATGATACACCGGAGCTCGTTGTGCTTTCCGGATACGACCCGGTAGCGCGTGAAATTGCCCGGGTGGCCATGCAATATTTAATTAAAAATAAATCCATCAATATCAATCATATTCAGCAAATGGTTAAACGCGCTAAAAATGAAGTGCAGCGTTCTATTTTCCAGGCTGCAGACCAGACCCTGCGCGAACTCAAGCTGCGCGATATCCATCCGTTAATGCGAGAAAATCTGGGTCGTTTAAAATATCGCTACAGTTACGGACAAAATATGTTGCAGCATTCCAAAGAAGTTGCCATGCTCACCGGTTCCATGGCTGCAGAACTGGGCTTTGATGTGCCTCTGGCTCGCAGAGCCGGACTGTTTCATGATATCGGGAAGGCCATCAGCAATAATTCCGAAGGCAGCCATGTAACGCTTGGGTTGGAACTGGCTACCAAATGCAAAGAACATGAAGTGGTTAAAAACGCTATTCTGGCGCATCACGAAGAGGCCGAGCCCATTTCGCCCATTTCCGTTTTGGTTACCGCTGCCGATAAAATCAGTGGCAGTCGTCCGGGCGCCCGGCGCGATACCCTCGAAGCGTACACCAAGCGCATTACCAAACTCGAAGAAATCGCTAATTCTTTTGAAGGCGTTTCCAAGACCTATGCCATTTCCGCAGGCCGCGAAATCCGCGTTATTGTGGAACCGGATAAAATCAAAGACGCTCAGGCCAATGTGCTTTCTTCGGATATCGCTTCCAAGATAAAAGAATCCATGGAATTTCCGGGGAAAATTAAAGTGTGTGTGATTCGGCAGACCATTACATCCAAATACACAGACGAATTTGAACACCGTAAACATTCCGGTGGCCGGCAGAATTAAGAGAGAAGATATGCAATATAAAATCAGATATATTGGCGACCCTGTATTGCGTAAACCTACTACAGATGTGGGAACGTTTGACGATACCTTTCGCCGCTTCATCAAAGATATGACCGATGTTATGTATGTAGAAGACGGTATCGGCCTGGCTGCGCCTCAAATCGGTTTTTCTAAAAGCGTGGTTATTGTAGATGTGAGTGAACTGGTAAAAGGCGAAGGCCTGCGCATCTTTGTCAATCCTAAAATTTACAGCACTTCCGGTGAATCCGTAGTAGAAGAAGGCTGCCTTTCCATCCCCGGGGTGCGCGAAAAAGTTACGCGACCCGATACCATCCGTATGACCTACCAGGATGAAACCGGTGCAGAATTTGATGAAGAATTTGACGGTTGGCCGGCCCGTGTGCTGCAGCACGAAGTGGATCATTTAAATGGAATTCTCTTTGTAGATCATATTAGTCCTCTAAAACGGCAATTACTCATCAGTAAGGAAATGATACCGGCAAAATATTAACCTGTTAACGAACCCGCATGCGGAAAAACCAGCGAGACCTGATTACCATGTTCCAGATAGCCACCTTCCCCCGATTAGACCTGAATAGTGAATTACTTGTTTTCTTTATCAGCCAACAGTTTGCCAAACGCAGGGCAAAGTCTTTTGAGGCGTTCCCGGAATCCGTTCGGCCGGCCTTAAAGCATTTTTTTTCGTACAAAGATTTTAAAGGTAAACTGGCAGAAACCGCTTTCCTGTATCCGGTGGATAATGAGTCTGTAAAACGTATTTTAGTGATTGGACTGGGCGACGATAAAAAAATCGAAGACGATGAAATTCGTAAACTGGGGAAAGTGATTTCGGAAAAACAGGAACAGACAGCCGTTAAACGGGTACATCTCTTTCTGGGAAATCTCGATACCTGCCGTACGGATAGCATCCGCTTTTTAAGCGAAGGCATTCGTTTTCAAAAATACCGCTTTGAACAGTTTAAATCGGATGCTAAAACGAACAAGAATAATAAGGCGCGTTTCATTTTTTTGTGTACGAAAAAAGAATATACGCCCCGTTTTCGCAAAATATTACTCGAAACCCAATCGCTGATGGACAGTGTGGACATAACGCGTAATCTGGCCAACCTTCCTTCCAACCATCTCACGCCGGCCAAATTATCTCAATTTGTGGAACATCATTTTAAACAGTACGAACATATTTCAGTGGACATACTGGAACCCAAAAAACTGGCCACCGGCAAATTTAATGCGTTACTCGCCGTAGGACAGGGAAGTGCGGAAGCGCCGCGCTTAATCGTTATCCATTACAAACCGACAAAAAAGAAAGCCAAAACGCTCGCCTTAATCGGCAAAGGCGTTACCTTTGATACCGGCGGTATCAGCATTAAACCGGCTGCCAACATGGAAGAAATGAAATTTGATATGTGCGGTGCTGCGGCAGTCATCGGCAGTATGGATTATATTGCCAAAACCCGGCCCGGATTTTCGGTGGTAGCGGTTATTCCCGCAGCGGAAAATATGCCCGGAGGCCGTGCCATTAAACCCGGAGATGTGGTGGAAGCCTATAATGGTAAAACCATCGAAATTATCAATACCGACGCCGAAGGTCGTTTGATTTTGGCTGATGCACTGGCGTATGCGGCGCAAACCTACAAACCGGACGTCATGATTGATTTTGCCACCTTAACCGGCGCCTGTGTTGTGGCCCTTGGCGATAAGATGGCCGGACTCTTTAGCACTTCTGAACCGTTAAACGAAGTCCTTCGCGAAGCCGGCGCTGTTTCCGGCGACCGTGTGTGGCCGCTGCCCATATCCGACCTGTATAAAAAAGAATTAGAAAGCGAAGTGGCCGATATTAAAAATATTGGCAGCCGTTGGGG
>JANTHG010000026.1 GCA_024762535.1 Calditrichaceae bacterium | reverse complement strand
GCGCCGGAGCTTCCGGTTATTTGCTTAAAAACGCACCGTTTTCCGAAATTTATAAGGCGATCGAAATTGTTCATAACGGAGGTTCTTCCATGTCTCCGCAAATTGCCCGCAAAGTAGTCGAACATTTCCGGAAAACCAAACCCAAAGATACCCACCCTACTTTAACGGATAAAGAGCAAGAAATTGTTGCCGGACTTGTGGATGGTCTGAGTTATAAGAAAATAGCCGAACAAAATTTTATCACCATTGAAACCGTTCGCACCCACATAAAAAATATTTATAAAAAGCTTCATGTTCACGGCAAAGTGGGCGTCATCAAAAAATCTCTCAATGGTGAAATCTAAAACCTTCCTTCCGCTCTGATGTATTCGCAAATATCCCATACATATGGTATGTGAAATAGTTGTTTTCTATGGTATTATATATTTAAGACTATAAAAGCAAATGGGATCACTTACTGCGGTTATTCCGGTATAGCCCGGGAAGACGATATCCATATCGTATCACTTTATGGTCTTTTAGGTCATATGAAAACAAATTATGGAAAGTAAATAATATAAGGAACGCATCATGAAAAAGATAATAACCTTCGCGTTTTTAATCCTTCCTCTTTGTCTGTTTGCGCAGCTTCACGGTAATTACACCATAGGGGAAGGCGGCAATTACAAAACCTTCACCGATGCGGCCACGGCTCTTAATAATTATGGAGTCAGCGCGCCGGTTATCTTTAATGTGATTTCCGGAACCTATAACGAACATTTTGTGATTGATTATATTCCTAATGCCAGTGAAAGCAACACCATCACCTTCCAGTCCCAAAGTGGTGATTCCAATGAGGTAATCGTTCAGTATGCTGCCAATAACACCGACAGCAATTATGTGGTCAAATTGAAAGGGTGTAGCTATGTTACGTTGCAAAATATGACGTTTAAAGCGCTCGGTGGATCTCAGTCTATAGTTATACGTATTGAAAACTACGCGATTAATTGTGGCATAAAAAATAATTCTCTTTCAGGGCATTATGATACCAACAATCAAAGCGAGGCGCTCATTTATTCCCAGTTTGATCAGATTGAGAATTTAAAAATCCAAAACAATCGATTTAGCAACGGCTCTTATGGCATATTTTTCAATTGTAATTCCGGGGATGCTTACAATGAAAGTCCTGAAATTACCCATAATACTTTCGATAGTCTTGGGTACTGCGCTGCCTGGTTGAGCAAGGCCACTTTTCCGGTGTTTTCTCATAATTCTATTTCCGGCAGCTATTTTGGACTGGATTTAGAAGAAATATCCTCGGCCTGCTCCGTCTATAATAACAAACTGCAGGATATTTCCGGCACAGGCATGACTTTTAGAAATTGTACTGCAACGGAAGAACAGCAATCTTATGTAAGTAATAATTTTATTGCCGAAAATATGGATGGCCGAAATGGAATGGAAGTAAAAAGTTGTAGCTATATGATTATATATAATAACAGTATTCAGCTCCTAAATGATTATTATCTGGATAAAGTCCTTCACGTTGTTGGCAACTCCGGAAACAATGTTCGAATTATCAATAATAACCTGATTACCATGAATAACGGTACGGCCATCTATGTTGAATATCCGGATGTCGTCACGCAATGCGATTATAACAATTATTACTCTCCCGGACGTTTTCTGGCTTACTGGGGAACCGATTGTGAAGATTTAAGGACATTGAAGAAACTCAGCGCTACTAACGAACATTCTATCTCCGCCTATCCTTATTTTGTAAGTGACAGTGATCTCCACGCCCGTTCGGCCTGGCTGGACGGCGCGGGAACCGATGTGGGGTTAATGGATGATATCGATGGCGAAGCACGGAACAATCCGCCGGATATCGGTGCCGATGAATTTACGGCCCAGGCAGATGTTCAGCCGCCTTTATCGGGAACGCGCACAATCGGTAGGGACTATGAATCACTGAATGAAGCGATTAATGATATCCGGATCAAGGGACTGTCCGACAGTCTCATACTAAAATATTTGCCCGGTACCTATGATGAACAATGTGTCATTCCACCTATTCCGGGGGCCAGCTCAGCCCATCCCCTGATTATAGAATCATCGACCGGAAATACCAATGATGTTGTCCTGCAATATGATGCCGAAAATAATGACGATAATTATGTTCTGTATTTAAAAGGATCTTCTTTCCTGAAACTGCGTCATCTTACTTTTAACGGGTTGGATCAATACTACTGCCGAATTTTAAAAATGGATGGCATGGTCGACAGTTTATTTGTTGAATCCTGCCAATTGAACGGCACGCTTCAGGGCGGCGGCGCCTGGGAAAGGGCCGCACTTATTGATGGATATGATGTCAATTTTCATCATCAATCCATTCTAAATAATACCTTTCAAATGGGGGCCTATGCAATTTATTTAAATAATTATTTTGATATGTCCTATCCGGGAAAGATAAGGATTGAGAATAACAACGGCGAAGAGGTTGATTATCAATCCGTTTATTTATCGCAAATAAGATTTCCGGTGATAAAAAATAATCATCTGGAGAGCCATACATATGGAATGAAAATACAACAAGCCGACGTGGGCTTGAAGATTGAGAAGAACTATATCCTGGCCCCGAATGGAGAAGGGATTCATCTTTTCCAATGCCAGTTAAATTCGAATAGCGATCGCATGATTGATAATAATTTTGTAATGTCCAATGGTGATAATGCCAATCTTTCCGCCATGGAAATCGGTTATTGTGATACACTTTCCATTTACTATAACAGCGTATCTACTCAGATCAATTCCACTAACGATCATTCTTTGTATATTCATAATAGTAATGGCCTAGACCTTAAGGATAATATCTTCAGCAATAAAGGCACGGGCTATGCCGTATATGTTTCAGCCTCTGATTTTTCCGGTGCGGATTATAACTGTTATTATTCTCAGGGACAAAATTTAGGTTACTGGGATCAGGTCTGTGCAAACCTGGATGCTATCCGCACCGCATCTTCGGACAATGCGCACTCCATCCAGGCCAACCCTGTCTTTGCTGCTGATGATGATCTGCATGCTTCATCGGGTTTTCTCGAAGGGGCCGCTATTCCCATCAGCGGAATCGATTTCGACTTTGACGGGGATCAGCGTCATCCCACAACACCGGATATCGGCGCCGATGAATTTTACAGCGGAACGCAAAATCCACCATACCGGATTGCTCAGATCGGTGACCAGGTTTTTCCCGAAGACTGCGGGACACAAACCATTGTAGATAACCTCCACACCATCTTTGAGGATGATGCCTGGGATTATCTTACATTCAGCGCCACTTCCACCAGCTCGTCTATCGTCCCGGTGGTTCATGACAGCACTTTAAGTTTGCTTGTTGCCGATAATTTTAACGGTGAAAACATTCCTGTTTATGTTAATGCCGTTGATTTGGCACATCAGGCGGCACACGATACGTTTTTGGTAACCATCACACCGGTACCCGACAAGCCGATCGCCGTGGATGATCATGTTTCTATCCTTTCCGGAAACAATATTGAAATTTATCCCCTCAAAAATGATTCCGATCCGGATGGGGGGCATATATCCATCTCAAGCATCGGTACGGCACAGCATGGTACATCGACAATTATGAACGATTCGACTCTTAACTATGATCCGCAAACCGGTTTCTTGGGAGCTGATTCTTTTAAATATGTTATCCATAACGATGATCAATTATACGATACGGCTTTTGTCTATGTCGAAGTAACCGAAATTTTTTCTCTTGCAGATTCTAATTTTTCCGGCGTCTCCAACGGCGGTGCCCTATGGGGAGACTTCGATAATGATAAAGATTTGGACTTACTCGTTTTTGGGGCGATTAACAATCAGAATGAAAATGTAAACGTCATCTATCAAAACGATGGCGGAATTTTTACGGTCAAATCATACCTTACGGGGTCTGCTCTTATGCCCGATAATCCTCAGGGAGCCGCCTGGGGCGATGTGGATAATGACGGCGACCTGGATTTGATGATTGCCGGAAAAGTGTCGGCTGATCCTTCCACGATTAGCACCCGATTGTACGTCAATAATCAGGGCAATTTTACTTTATACCAGACCGGAATATTTAATTCCTGGGCTACCTCCATTACCTGGGTGGATTATGATAATGACGGAGATCAGGATGTGTTCATCTCAGGAAATAAAAGTTCCGAATCATTCGATCCGTTAACGAAATTATACCGTAATGACGGAAAAGGAGAGGGCGCTTCCTGGATATTTACGGATGTAACCGCCAACCAATTTCCGGATGTTTCGTTTGCATCCGCTGCCTGGACAGATTACGACCACGATGGTGACCAGGATTTGTTATTCTGCGGTTCCGAGGGAATGTCTACAACGATGATGGGGCTTTTTTATAACGATAACGGCAGTTTTACATCACTGGATATAGCGCTTACCAATCTCAATTACGGCAGAGTCGTTTGGGGAGATTATGATAACGACGGTGATATGGATATTCTCTTTTCAGGAAGAAGCACAGATATTTTTAGTCCCCGTTGTGGTATCTATCGCAATGACGATAATGACATTTTTACTTTGATCAATCTGCCGGGTACTTCCATCGGCGGTGATGCGGCCTGGGTGGATTATGATAACGACGGCGATCTTGACATTGCGCTTTGCGGTCGTGATTCCCTGGCGGGGAAGCGTTTCCAGCTTTATAATAATGACCAGGGCAACTATACGCCCATTGAAACATCAATCCCCGGCGTAACCGGTGGAATGGCCTGGGGGGATTATAATAACGACGGTAAAATAGACCTTTGCTATACCGGAATGGATCAGTCCGGGCAGCGGAATACGGTTCTAATGCGCAACAATTGTATCAATACCAACTTACCACCGGAAGCGCCCTCGTTTGCCGGACATTCCAGCTACTATCATTCCGTTGGTTTAATGTGGCATGCTCCCCATGATGATCATACGCCATCGCAAAGTCTCACGTACAATATTATGGTGGGCGAAGTCCGGGACGGTGTTGATGTTGTATCACCGAACTCTCATCCGGATAACGGTTTTCGTAAAATCGTTGCCATAGGCAATGTGGGTTCTGATACCAGTTATACAATAACAGGCCTGGTCAGCGGAAAGTTGTACTGGTTTGCCGTTCAGGCAGTGGACGGTGCTTATGCCGGTTCCCCGTTTTATACCCGGGGCGAAGCGGCTTATGCCGATGATTTCATGGAGATAGCGCACTCTCTGCCTGATATTGCAGGTAAATTGGCCACAGCGGATATAAACAAAGATAAGAAAATAGATGTGATGATGTACGGCAAAAGCGCTGAAGATAGTTATGTCAGTCGAGTATTTAAAAAAGAAACGGCTGATTTCAGCCAAACGGATTATACGGCACGCACAGCCAGTGACGGCTCGGTTGAGTGGCTGGATTTTGACGGAGATAATGATCCCGATTTGTTAATAACCGGATTTGATCACTCGAGTAATGAATATTATATCACTAAAATTGCCGCTTTTCAAAATGAGCAATTTGAAGAAAAACCTTATGAATTGTTTGGTGTTTTTCAGGGAGATGCCCGCTGGGGGGACTATGATAATGATGGTGATGAAGATGTGCTGATTATGGGTAAACAGGCATCAACCCCCGCAACAATACTTTATGAAAACCGTGACAGTCTGTTTCAGGAAGTAGAAACATCCTTCAGTGGTTTTTACAACGGTTCAGTCGATTGGGGGGACTATGACAACGACGGTGATTTGGATGTCTTAATAACCGGCGCCTGTGACGACGGTCCCTCGTTTTATGCCAGTAAAATTTACAGAAATGATAATCTTGTTTTCCATGAAGCGGAATCGGATTTGATACCGGTGAAATTCGGAAAAGGAATCTGGGGAGACTACGACTCGGACGGCGATCTTGATATCCTTTTATGCGGAGAGAGTTTTGTGGATGGAATATGGACGTCCGTTACCAGAATCTATGATAACAATTCAGGGGAGTTCACTGCAATAAACGATACGCTAATCGGCCTGCAAAAAGGAAGCATTAAATGGGTCGATTTGGATAATGACGGTTTCCTGGATATTATCGGGAACGGTTTAAGCGGTGATGTTACCGGTAGTAATGCCGGCACGTATCCCGTTAGTATGTGTTATCTTTTCAAACCCGCATTCCCTGCGTCCGGTGGTCACTATAAGTATCTCGATACGTGGCTGGGCATGTTTTCCGAAGGGGATATTGCAATAGGAGATATTGACGGCGACAAGGATATTGACCTTATTCAGTGCGGATACGATGATAATTATGATTATAAAACCAGGGTTTTTGCAAACAAAGTGCAGGAAGTCAATAATCCTCCTATTGCTCCGGCCAATTTGACCGTTACGAAAACAGATAGTAGCTATATTTTCCAATGGGATAAGGCATCGGATGATAAAACACCTCAACCCGGATTAACCTACAACCTTCGCTTAGGAACGGCTCCGGGTTCCTCGGATATTAAGCCCTGTAATTCCGATACAACAGGTTATCATTTTGTTCCTGTTTTCGGCAATGTGGGACATCTTACCAGCTGGGAACTGAAAAACCCACCCCAGAGCGGAAGTATCTACTGGACGGTGCAAACCATCGATAACAATTTTACAGGATCACCATTTGCTAAAGAGCAGCATATTGAAATTACAGGCATTAAGGGGCAAAAAGAGGTCATTCCCGCGCGCTTTGCTTTAGATCAGAACTATCCCAATCCTTTCAATCCCTCAACCAATATCCGGTATCAACTGGCAGAAAACACCAGGGTTGAAATAATTATCTACAACATACTAGGTGAACGGGTTAAAACATTGGTCAAACAAAAGCAGGCAGCCGGAAAATATTCTATCCGGTTCGATGCAAGTACTCTAAGCAGCGGCGTCTATTTTTATAAATTAAAAACCAGACATTATACCCGGGTTCGAAAAATGGTTTTTATACGGTAGCCCTCAGCAAAAGAAAATAGACAACACAATTTCAAAAAAGGAAGAAATGAATCAGCTTTCAATTTTTTGAATGCGTTCTATTTCATCCCGTAAAAAAGCAGCTCGTTCAAATTCCAGATTAGCGGCTGCGGCGTGCATTTCTTTTTCCAAATGGGTGAGTATTTCATCTTTATTGGTTACTGTACCATAGTCAACCGCAGCATCTGCAATCTGTGGTACGGTTTTACGAATATCGGCCACGGCTGTTGATTGGATTATTTCTTCGGCAGATTTATAAATAGTCTCGGGAGTAATATTCATTTTTTGATTATATTCCAGTTGTTTTTTTCGACGGCGACGGCTTTCATCAATGGTGCGCTGCATAGATTGAGTGATTCTGTCTGCGTAAAATATGACGGTGCCGCCAACATTTCGGGCAGCGCGTCCCGCGGTTTGCATCAGAGATACGTACGAACGTAAAAATCCTTCTTTATCCGCATCCAAAATGGCTACTAAAGATACTTCCGGTAAATCGAGTCCTTCACGCAGAAGGTTGATACCTACCAGAACATCAAATTCGGCAAGGCGCAAATCGCGCAAAATGCCAACCCGTTCCAGAGAGTCTATTTCGGAATGCAAATAGCGCACCCGTATTCCGGCAGACTGCAGATATTCGGTTAAATCTTCGGACATTCGTTTGGTTAACGTAGTAACAAGGGTACGTTCTTTCATTTGCGTACGTTTTTTAATTTCATGAATCAGATCATCGATTTGAGTAGCAATCGGCCGGATTTCAATTTCCGGATCAATTAAACCGGTAGGTCGGATAACCTGTTCTACAATTACACCCTGGCTTTTTTCCAGTTCGTAATCCGCCGGAGTAGCAGAAACAAAAACAACCTGATTAAGATGCTCTTCAAACTCCGGAAAACGTAGCGGTCGGTTATCTAAGGCGCTGGGCAAGCGAAAGCCATAATTGACCAGGGTCTCTTTACGTGAACGGTCTCCATTATACATGGCGCGAACCTGGGGAATGCTTTGATGGGATTCGTCGATAAACATTAAAAAATCATCAGGGAAAAAGTCCAGTAAAGTGTAGGGTGGTTCACCGGGTTTTCGGCCGGATAAAAAACGGGAATAGTTTTCTATTCCGGAACAGTACCCAATCTCTTCCATCATTTCCAGATCAAAATTGGTACGCATTTCCAGTCGTTGCGCTTCCAAAAGTTTGTTTTCGGCACGTAATTCGATTAATCGTTCCTTAAGTTCCTGCCGGATTTCTTCCCGGGCGGCGCGCATTTTCTCGGCTGATGTTACAAAGTGTTTGGCAGGGAAAATAATGATTTTATCCAGATTTTCCACTTTTTTACCTGTCAAAGGATCTATGGAATATATGGATTCAATTTCATTTCCGAAAAATTCCAAACGGTAGGCGAATTCTTCGTAAGCAGGAAAAATATCAATTATTTCACCACGAATTCGAAAACTTCCCCGTTGAAAATCAAAGTCATTTCTGCTATATTGAATGTCAACCAATTGCAATAATAGTTCATTGCGATCGTATTTGGAACCGCTTTGAATAGCGAGGTGCATGGCTTTATAATCTTCCGGAGAGCCAATTCCATATATACAACTTACCGATGCAATGACAATCACATCTCTTCTGGCCAAAAGCGAGCTGGTGGCTTTTAGACGCAATCGGTCTATTTCATCATTAATGGATGAATCTTTTTCGATAAATGTATCGCTGGTTGGGATGTACGCTTCGGGTTGGTAGTAATCGTAATAACTGATGAAAAATTCTACGGCATTTTCGGGAAAAAAAGATTTGAATTCACCATACAACTGGGCAGCCAACGTTTTGTTGTGAGAGAGAATAAGCGTAGGTCGGTTCACCTGCTCGATTACATTGGCCATGGTGTAGGTTTTACCGCTTCCGGTTACGCCAAGCAGCGTTTGAAAGGGCAGACTACGGGTTATCCCATTTGTTAGCTCGGCAATGGCTGCGGGCTGGTCTCCCTGAGGGTTATATTTTGAAACGAGTTTAAATGATTTCATAGAATAATGATCTTTTTTTTTAAATATAGAATTTTTTAATAACAGCTGCCAGTTTTTAATGATCCGATCTAATGTTAAGCTTTTTTAAGACGATACTTGATATGTATTTAAAAGCTTTAAAGTAATGGAGTTATTCCTTATTAATGTCAAAGCGAAATAAAAAATTTTCCCTATTTCTTGCAATTAGCATAATCTGTTTTGTTCATCCCGTTTTTGATCAGATTTCCGATGCTCAGGTTAAAGCGGCCATGATGGTGCGCTTTGCTGATTTTATATATTGGCCGGAGGAAGAAAAACAGACTCGGTTGGATAGCGAATTGGTAATTGCCATCCTTGGGGATACTCCCATAAGCTCAATTCTTGAAAATAATTCTTTCGGGACACAACACGCCCAAAATTATGTACGTATTCAAAGAATAACTTCTGTTTCGGATATGGTTGCGCCCCATATTCTTTTTATTTCCAAAGAATTTCACAACGAACTTCATCCCTTCTTGCAATACGCAAAAAAACATAAACTTTTAACCATCAGTGAATTTGATCATATCAAAGACAGAAAAATTATGATTAATTTTTTTACTGAAGATAATAAAATCCATTTTGAAATAAATCAGAATATTGTCCGGGAAAATAATTTTAAAATAAGTTCTCGACTGTTACGAATAGCAAGAATTACGGAATCCAAATGAAATTGAATCTACACTTGTCCATTCAACGGAAATTACAGTTAATTATTATGATGGCTTCAGTTGGCATGTTGCTGTTAAGTTTTATTGTTATAACCATAAAAACCATAAATGATTATAAGACTAATTTAGAAAAAGAAGCGCTTTATTTTGCTAAAATGACAGCCGAATACTGTGCAAGTGATTTAATTTTTGATGATCCTGTAAATGCGTCTGCAACATTAAAATCGTTAAAAAAAATTCCTGAAATAATTAGTGCCTCAATTTATACTCTTTCTGGAGACAAATTTGTAAGTATTGGGAATTCTGATTCTTCTTTTCAAGCATCAGAAAATGGATTGAGTTACAAGAATGATCGTATGTATGTAGTCGAATCGGTTGAATATAAGCATAAACTTTATGGGAAAATCTGTTTAGAAATAAGCACAACTCCCTTACGTGAAAAAATTGAACAATATTTATTCACCATGAGTAGTTTTTTAATTATTCTTATTTTACTATCTTTTTTGATTTCCGGACGGTTACAAAAACTAATATCAGATCCCATTTTACGCCTAGCTAAAACCACAAGGGAAATTTCTGAACTGGAAGATTATTCTGTAAAGGTTAAAACTAAAAGCAATGATGAAATTGGAGCTTTATATGATAGCTTTAATATGATGCTGGATCAAATTCATCAACGCGATATACAACGGAACCAGGTTCTTCGTGCTCTGAGAGAAAGCGAAGAACGTTATCGGAAAGTAATCGAGCTTTCTCCAAATGCAATTCTTTTACACAGAGATGGTGAAATTATATATGTAAACCGTCGGGCTGTTGAATTAAGTGGATATTCGAAAAAAGAAGAACTAATCGGCAAGGATGTGTTTGAATTTGTACATCCGGATTTTAAACAAAAAATAAAATACCGTCTGTCCCATATGGAAAAAGAGAATACCGGTGTTCCTTTTATTGAGGAAAAATTTATTAGTCGTGATGGAACTGAAAAAGATGCGCTTGTGGCAGGTGTGCCTTTAGGAAATGATAAGAACAAGATAATTTTAACGGTTGTTCAGGATTTGACGGAAGTGAAACGCGCCCAACAGGCGGTTGTTCAAAGTGAAGCGCGTTTCCGGCAAATTTTTGAAAAATCCGATGACGGAATGTATGTAATTCGCGATCAGCGCTTTGTAATGGTTAATCCTAAAATGATACAGCTATTTGGCTATACGGAAGAAGAATTTTACGCAAAAGACTTTAGCCCTGTTCAGTTAGTGGCCGAAGAGAGCCTTGAGTTTATTCTAAAACGACAGGCACTAGCATCAAAAGGTGAGTTTGTTCCCGCCCAGTATGAATTTAGGGCTGTATCTAAAACCGGTGAAAGATTTGATTTACATGCAAACCTATCTCTGCTTCATTGGGATGGTGAGCCTGCCATATTCGGCATTGTTCGGGATGTAACCCAACAGCATCATCTCGAAGAACAATTACGCCAATCGCAAAAAATGGAAGCTATCGGTACTCTGGCCGGCGGCGTAGCTCACGATTTTAATAATCTTTTAACTGTAATAAGCGGCCATATGGAACTGGCACAGATAAAAATCGAAAACGATCATCCCGTTGTAAAACATTTAAAGGAAGTGGAAAAAGCCGGGAAACGAGCCCAGAATTTAACCCGTCAACTGTTGGCATTTAGTCGGAAACAGATTATAAAACGTAAACAATTAAATGTGAATGATGTTATTACCGATATGGAAAAAATGCTCATCCGCCTGATCGGTGAAGATATCCGGATTGATGTTAATCTAAATGAAAAAATTTATCCTATTATGGCTGACCCCGGGCAGATTGAACAGATTGTGATGAATTTGGTAATCAATGCCCGTGATGCTATTAAAGCCACAGATCACACAAATCCATGGCGTATAACGGTTGAAACAGACAACCGGACAAAAGATGAAGTATCCGAAAGTTTTATGGAAAACGAAAATATTCATAATTATACTGTGATTTCTGTTTCGGATACAGGAATTGGAATGAGTGAAGATATAAAAGAAAAAATATTTGAGCCCTTTTTTACTACCAAAGGAATCGGGAAGGGAACGGGATTAGGATTATCAACTATCTATGGCATTGTAAAACAAAACTCCGGTATCATTCATGTGTATAGTGAACCGGGAAAAGGTTCCACCTTTACCATTTTTTGGCCGGTAGACACCGATGATTCTGTTGAAGCAGAGGAAATAACGGCCCATAATAAATCGCCACTTACCGGTAACGAAACCATCCTTTTTGTGGAAGATGAAGACTCTGTGAGAGATTTTGCCGTTTCGGCTTTAGAAGCTCTTGGATATTCCATTTACGAAGCCCCCAATGCCAAAGAAGCGATACGTCTTATCGAAGAAGATCATATTCAATTTGATTTATTGGTAACCGATTTGATTATGCCCGAAATGGGAGGTAAAGAATTAGTTGACCATCTTACCGATAAGATGGACCGGTTAAAAGTATTGTTTACTTCCGGCTACACAGAAAGTAATATTGTCCAGGATGGTATCTTAAACGAGGGAATCAATTTCCTGCATAAACCCTACTCTGTTCAGCAGCTTACCCAAAAAATACGAAGTATCCTGTGATATTTATATATTACAAAACTTTTCTTCCTACCACCAAACCTGTTGATTGGTTTCGTATGTAAATATGCGTTCCTGTTTATTGTAATCTTTTTGAACCAACCAATACAATGTTCCCTGTGGCGCATATGTAAATATTAAGGGTTGGTTAGAGATTGTGTGCTTAACTCCAAGTGACTGCCAGCCAAAATCCCAATAAAATAATTCATAGTTCACATTAGGTACAAAAGCCGTTTTTTTAATGGAATCCGTTGCTTCTCGCTGGGTGCGTCTGGTTGTGGAAAATAAACGAAGCGTTTGTTTAATGTTACGAGCTGCCAGCAACCGAACCGTTCCGTCCTTTTGCAAAATAACGGGTTTGCCAGCCGGTTTAAGTGTATGGCTCAGATAAAACATGGGTAAATAAGCAATATTTACACCCATGTCCGTAAATTGTGCGCTCTGTTTATGAATAGCGCCCCAGTGAATCGCTTTCCATTTGCCGCCATTAAACACACATAAATAGGCGTAATGAACCGAATCTGCCGGAAGGGAATCGAGAGGAACCGAAATCGTTGCGGTTTTTGTGTAATCCCTGGTCACATCTGTGTAATATTTACCGGCCAGCCAACCCGGAATATTACGGCGATTCTTTATTTTAAATGCTAAGTTGTCCGGTTGCTCGGAATAGGTTTTACGGTACACTTTGGCCACCCGGTTGGTAATGGCGTAGGAACCGGGGTTGTACAATGCGCCCATGAACGGTACCGCCTTGCCGGTGGAATCCAGCAAGGCATTCCAGGCATGATTGTTCCCTGTGTCCGCCCAGTGTGGTGTGTAGTCACTGGTAACAGCCAGTCCGTTGGCACGCATGGCATAGATGGCAAGATTTGCCATATCTTCACAACGGCCCCTTCCGCTTTTCAGCATTTCACGAACTCCCTGATCGGTAGGATGCCGGTAATAACGGTCATCAAAAACAAACCAGGTTTTAATATCTTCATTAATCAAACGGGCCGCTTCCACCGGATCCGATGGGTTTTTCATTTTAGCGGGTAAATCTGCATATTTTTTCAGAAAATAGGCACGACTGGTGTCTAACGGTTCATTGCTTCCACGGTAGGGCAGTACAAACTCGCAAAATTGGTCAAAATTCAGATGTCTGGCCCAGGGCTTTTCATGCCAGGCATTAAAGGCTAAATCAATATTATTTATTAAAAAAGAAGCTGTTACGGTTTGTGCGTCTTCCAAAAGAGCAGAGTGGCGATAGTCAATGGGGCCGTGAATTGCTTCTATGGAATCCCAGGCAGCCACCATGGTTTTATAATCTGGATAGTTTAAAACATTTAAATCAACCTTGTTACCTGCGGAATCAAGCAGAGAGTAATCCACAAACCCATGTCCCGGCATGTTATTAATCAAATAAAGCGCGGCTTTGTATTTCAGGGAATCGTCAGCTGTTTGGTAGTGTTCCAGAACTTTTAGCAGCTCGCTGCGGTTTTTCCCTGCCAATTTTAATGTGTTCTGTATGCTCTGGTCTGCAGAGGATGAACAGGCGTTAAACAGAAACAGAGAAGTAATCAAAAAAGAAAAAATATATTTCATAAAAAATATCCAATTTAATGTTTGCTACAGACTTACTCGTTATCACAACCCTGAGTATCCGAGGCAGTCCCTGGCTACATAAAAAAACCTAAAATAAGATATAAAACCCCTGCAACAGACGCTGCTGACAAAGCATAGGGTAATTGGGTTTTTACATGGTCGATATGGTCACTGGCCGAAGCCATGGACGAAATGATGGTCGTGTCGGAAATAGGGGAACAATGGTCGCCAAACACACCGCCGCCAAGAACAGCGCCTACGGTTAAAGGAATACTGATATGCATGGCTTGCGCCATGGGAATGCCTACGGCCAGCATAATGGCAAAGGTACCCCAGGAAGTACCGGTAGAAAACGCCACAAAACTACTGACCAGGAAGAGAATAACCGGAACAAAGTGGGGACTCAACCAGCTTTTAGCCAGTTCCGCGGCATACACACCTGTACCCAGTTCGCGGCTGACTCGTCCGATGGCAAAAGCCAGCATCATCAACAGAGCCAGGGGAATTAAACCGCCCACACCTTTAAAGGTTAAATCTATAATTTCTTTTAATTTGAATATTTTTTGACTTCGGTACAAAATCGCCGAAACGAGGATGGCGCTTAAAACGGCCCACAATACGGCAGTAGAACCGGAACCGTGGGATAGCGCTTCAAATAGTGCTTCACCAAAAGGGAGTGTGTCGATATTCTGAACCTGCTGCCATCCTGAATAGGTAAGTCCGACTGGCATCATAAAAACCATGGTGAAAATAGGGATAATCATATTCCGGGCGCGGGCCGGCGCACCTTCTTTTTTTTCTAATGCAATCACTTCGGACGAAATCATGGGTGTGGCGCCATCTGCAATCACTTTACCTTCTTCTTTTGCGCGTTTTTCCGCTTTGCGCATGGGGCCGATATCCTTCTGAGTTACAATGACCAGCACAACAGTAAGCATAGCGAGAAAGGGGTAAAAATTAAGAGGATATGCTTTGAGCATGATAGAAAGCGGATCGCTGAGTCCCTGAGCCAGCAGCAGCCCCATGATATAAGCGCCCCAGGCATTTAAGGGGATTAAAATACAGGTAGGTGCGGAAATAGAATCGGCAATATAGGCCAGTTTCTCACGTGGGATTTTCAATCGATCAAAAATGGGACGGAATATGGAGCCGACAGTAAGAGCGTTAATACTGGATTCAACGAAAATAGCTGTTCCCACCAGCCAGGCCAGTAATTGTACCACCATACGGCTGTTACCTCGGGGGCGTGCCTCAATTTTTTGCAGGAACCGGTTTACGTATTTGATAAAACCGTCCACGCCACCGGAATGCTGAATAAAGGCAATTAAAGCACCCACCAATGAGCTGAACATGATAGTCCGAGTGTTGCCAGGCTCTTTAAATACATCCACTAAAGCCTGAATAGTTGCCAGAGTTCCCTTAAAAAAATTCCAGTCGCTTAGGGTTACCCAGCCAATCCAGATGCCGAGAATCAAGGATAAAAAAACCTGGCGGGTTTTAATGGCCAGAATAATAGCAAGCAAAGGCGGAAAAAGCGACCAAACTCCGTAATGTTCCATGGGATTCCCCGGTTAGTAAAATGAAATAATATTTTAAGAGAGTTTTTTATAGGAATCAAATAAAAGAGAACAACTTTGCTTTAGAAAAGAAAAAGCCGCTTCAAGGGAAGCGGCTTTTTGGTATTAAAAAAATTATTTTTTCTTTGGAATCGGATGGCTGATTTTAGCAGCCATTTTTTTGAAATCAAACGGTTTGTAGAACGGGTTTTCTTTGTTGTGGCAAGTCAGGCAAACCTTTTCGGTTGGCATAATTAACCCGTTGGCAAGGGCTTTATCATGATTTTTCATCACGCTCATTTTTTTGTATTTACTGCCCGGGCCATGGCAGGATTCGCAGGAAACGCCTTCTGCAATCGTCATTTTGCCTTTGGGATCAATGAGCTTTTTATCAACCGTAGCCATAGTGGAATGGCATTTTAAACATTTTTCATCTTTGCTCGGGTCTGCAATACCATGCTTTTTAGCATAGTCCATAGCTTCTTTACTGGAAAGGGATTTTAATGCGTTGGAGTGTTTAGCTTTATGCCAGATACCATACTGGTTGCCAATTTTTTTGCTTTTATGGCAGGTTTTGCACTTCTTAACGCCCACATACTTAAAATCTTTTGCCTGAGTGAATGAACTCATGGAAAGAAGTGTGAGCATCAGCACCATTAATGTAAACGATTTTTTAAACATATACCCTCCTCAATTAGTTGGTTGTCAAAATTGGTTCCCGTGTTCATCTATGAGTAACTTACCATGTTTATTTTTTATGAGCAAGAGAAAAACAAGTTTTCTGTAGTGATTTTTGTAGCAAGCGAAATTTGCATTTAATTCATCCACATCGTTATTCGTCCGATGGGTCGATAAAAAATGAAAAATTCGACTAAATTGGTTAGTTTTAAACTGTAGGGCTAAGAACCTGGTAAATAAATTCTGGCATTGAGATTGCAATAAACCCATAAACATTATAATTCAATGACAAAAAGTTGTTTAAAAGCAAAAGGACTATCCATGAAAGCAATCATTTCAATTTTAGCAATAAGTGCTTTGTTCATCTCTTCCTGTTCTCCATTAAAAATTCAAAGTAATCAAGTAAAGCATTCTCTAATAATTGATGGAAAATCTGAGGATTGGGCTGATATAGCGATTTTTTATAATGATAAAAAACCCTTTATGATAGGCGCTGTTAATGACAGTAATCAAATTACACTTGCCTTAGTTTTTAGGGATCCTATATGGGCTCAGCTGTTACTACGTAGAGGCTTTTCTATTTGCTTGGATGAAGATAAAAATAATATAATTGATTATATGGGAGCCCCAAAGCCAGCAATTAATATAAAACAAAATAATCAAGTTCCAACCCCTCAATTCAATAATAAAAATAAATTACGCTCTTTAACTTCACGCGATTTTATAGCAATTACTCAACACCCGGAATCGTATGCTTCATTGCAGGAAATTGAGAATTTAGATGCAGCGTTTTCGTTTGATAATGGAAATTATTGTCTGGAATTACAAATCCCTTTTTTGAAAGCCGGAAAATCTTTTGGAATTCCGGTTTTGTCTGGAAATAAGGTTGAAATTGAATTATTAACCAAAGAGGTTAAACAAAGGCAACCCAAAAGTTTTGACGGGCCGGAACAAACAGGTAGCAGAGGCCGAGGAGGGCGAAGAGGTGGCGGACATGGAAATAGAAAAGGTGGAATGCCCTCATCAAGGAAAGAGGGAATCGATTTGAAAGTTGTTATTCAGTTGGTTCCATAGATGAAATAGAATTCTGATTGTCAAGAACAGTTCGAACAGTGCGTACCAATTCATTTACGGATATGGGTTTACTTAAGACTCTGTTGATTCCGGAATGAAACTGGACATTTGCCGACAAATCATCTCCAAATCCGGTCATAATGATAATGGGAAATGTTGCCTGCTTTTTATGGAATTTTTGGGCTAATTCAATACCTGTCATCTGGGGCATGGTTAAATCCGAAATTAATAAATCAAAGTTTTGCGGATTGCGAAGAAATGCTTTGAAGGTTGCTGTTGGATTATTAAAAGCCTTAACTTTATATCCATATTCTTCCAGAATCGTTTTAGCCATCAGACTGATGTCCTCTTCATCATCAACAATCAATATGTTTTCTGTTCCCCCTTTAAGCGGTTTGCTTTCCGCATCGGATTTATCTGAGCTCGATATGCTAACAGGTAAATAAATATTAAATGCAGAGCCGTGTCCAGGCTTCGTCTCTACTAAAATTTCACCCTTATGGCTACGAACAATCCCATGCACAACCGACAACCCTAAACCCGTTCCCTTATTAACTTGTTTGGTTGTAAAAAAAGGTTCATATATCCTTTCCAGGGTTGCTTCATCCATACCGATTCCTGTGTCCTTAATTGATAAAACCACATAGGATGCAGGCTCCAGAACGGTGTTATGCTGAAACTTCTGTTCTTCTAAATGGACTTGTTTTAACTCGATGGATAAAATACCACCGGATTTTTCCATTGCTTGCCAGGCGTTTGTACATAAATTTACCAATACCTGATGAATCTGTATAGGGTCTGCCAACACTTTTGGGCAGGTCATATCGATTGTTTTTTTTATTTTTACAGTCGTGGGTATAGAAGGGCGTAATAGTTTTAATGCTTCTTTTACCAGTTCCTGAAGATAAATGGGTTCCCGTTCTTTTTCGGACTGTTTACTAAAAAGTAAAATTTGTTCAACCAATTCCTTTGCTCTACGTGTTCCCTTTAAAACCTGTTTTAAATCATTTTGTATGGGCGAACCGTTTTCTGTTTTCAGTAAAGCTAATTCTGTAAATCCCATAATAGGGGAAAGAATGTTGTTGAAATCATGCGCAATACCACCGGCAAGAGTTCCGATTGTTTCCAGCTTTTGAGATCGACGCAGTTGTGATTCTAGCATCGCACGTTCTTTTTCCATTTTCTTCTGATTCGTTATATCAAAAACCAAAGTGTACAGTAACGTCATTTGATTAATAACAACGGGGCCGCTATAAACCTGGACTTCCCGAATGGAACCATCTGCCAAACGATGACGAAATTCAAAATAGTTGTTCTTTTGCTTAATAGCGAGGTTCATTTTATGTCTGATTTCTTCCGGGCTAAGGGTATTTATCTCACTTATGTTTTTAGACAAAAATTCTTCTTTGGACCATCCGTAGTAACGACAGGCAGATTCGTTAACGTCCACAATGGAACCGTTTTTAGAATCCACAAGCAACATAATGGCTTGGTTATATTCAAAAAGACTTCGGAACCTTTCTTCACTTTCTATGAGTTGTTGCTCGGCTTTTTTTTCTTCTGTAATATCTCTGGATACTGCTAACAGGTGTTTTCCGGCAATGGTTATGGTACTTTTTAATATGCGCCAATCTCCGTGTTTACTCTTGAAACGATATTCCAGAGTTTCACTAACATTTTTATCTTCCAAAAGCAGGAATTTTTTTATTTTTTCTTGAACATATTTTTTAAGTAAAGGGAAGATGACTTTTTTATCTTCAGGATGGATAAAATCAAAAAAAGATTTCCCTACTAAATCTTCCGGATTATAATCCAAAACGGTTTTCACGGAAGGATTTACATATAAGTAGGTAGCCTTTAAATCAAAGGTCGTAATTGCAATATTTTCGGTTGTATTTTCGGTTATTAAGCGGAAAAGACCCTCGGTACCTTCAAAATCGGAATGATGTAAAACCATTTCTTCCGTGCTGAATTGTTTATTTTTATTGCGCAGAATATTTAACTCTTCGATCAACTCTTCTTTGCTTTTTTGATAATCATTCATCCCTAAGCCGAATTATTACAATTTAGATATAAGAATAGTCGGATGATTTTAAGATTTCTTCACTTTTTTAAAGTGAAGTATCAACTTTTAAAAAAAAGAGGAATTACTAATTATAAACCACAATAGAAAGGGAAGAATCGTAAGCATTACTTGCAAGTATTTAAAAAAAATGATAGGTTCTATACGTCAGTGATTTATTACAAAATTGAACTGCGATAATAGATGATCGATCAGTTGTGGAAAAAGTTTCTCGGTGGACTGAACTTACAATTTATAGCCTACTTTTTGTTATTTGCTTATGTACCTCTGCTCACTTTCAGTATCATTGGTTATGCATTAAACAAACGAATGATATATCAGGTTAATAAGGCTAACGTGGAAACCCTCACCCAAAAAACCGCTGTGCATCTTAGGGATTATTTAAAGCTAAAAAAAGAAAAAATTAAGTATGTGTTTAGTGCTTTCGCAGATGAGGATGAATGGAATGCAGCAGCAGGGCAATTATCAGAAATGAACAGCATCGCTATTTGGCACACCGGGGAGCTTTTTCCGGTTAAAAATATTTCGGATACATTACAATTTCAGTTAATCAATCGGGTACCGGTTAATACTCCTTTTTTTAACTACGGGCCCCAAAAGGAATTCTTTTTAACAGTCATGGTAGAACCCAATTTTGTGGTTTGGGCTTCCATCCCTGCAGACACTATCCGTTCCATAATCCGCTCAAACGATTCAGCAACCCAATTTTGCTTTTGTTCCCAACAAAATGAGTTTCATATCCATACAAAACCACCAGTCCGGGATGACGGTTTATTTTCATTCTGGCCCATTTTATCCTTTATTGATAAAACAGGTGATCTGGAGTACCGAACCCATGTTACAACAAATTTAAATATTGTTGCCAAACGGCCGGCTTATATTGTTTACGGGGAACTGAAAAAATTTATGCAGGAAATTGTTCTGGCTAACCTGATCATAGGAATACTTATGCTGGCCATTGCCATATTGCTGGCCAGACGAATTGCCGGGCCCATACAGGAGTTGGTGGGCGCTGCCAATAAATTTAGCCAGGGGGATTTGAGCTCGCCCGTGCATGTACGCGGCATTCGGGAAATTAATATCCTTTCTGATGAGTTTGAAGTAATGCGCCAAAAACTGTTAGAGCTTCATTCCGGTATGGAAGAAAAAATTGAAGAACGAACCCAGGCCCTGCGCGATGCTCAGTTTCAGATTTCCCATCAGGAAAAAATGGCCAGCCTGGGGTTGCTTGCCGCTGGTGTGGCGCACGAAATAGGGAATCCCCTGACAGGCATTTCGTCCATGGCTCAGCTGATACGACGTAAAATTAAAGATGAAGATATTCAGGGATACCTTAAAACCATTTTATCCAACATTGAGCGTATTTCGCGAATCGTGCGGGAATTGGTGGATTTTGCCCGGCCAACCAGTTATGAAGCGACCGATGTGGATGTGAACCGGCTGATACAGAGTGCGGTGAGTATTGTGCGCTATGATAAACGGGCGAAGAATATGCGCCTGGAACTGAAACTGGATGCCCATTTACCGGCTGTTCATTTAGTGGAAGATCAACTGCAACAGGTTTTTCTGAATATTTTAATTAATGCGGTGGATGCCTGCCATCAAAGTACAAGCGAAATTAAAATCCGTTCTTTTACGAAAAGCGGTAATCTTTATGTCCGATTCAGCGATAATGGTATAGGTATTGCCAAAGAGAATCTACCCAAAATATTCGAACCTTTTTTTACCACTAAAAAAGTGGGAAAAGGAACCGGTCTGGGTTTAAGTGTAAGTTATGGCATCATTAAAAACCTCGGGGGAACAATATCGGTGGAAAGCATTCCGTTCAAAGGAAGTACCTTTACCATCGAAATTCCTCTGGAGCAAACGGAGCAAATAATTGAAAGCTAATATATTAATTGTAGATGATGAACGTCCCATTCGGGACTCTTTAGATGTTGTGTTGGCAGAAGAAGGATATGGAACAACGGTCGCTTCTACCGGAAAAGAAGCGCTTCACTTTGCAGAAGATCAGTCCTTCGATTTGATTATCACAGACCTTAAAATGCCGGAAATGGACGGCATGGAGTTATTGCGTAAATGCCGTAAAATGTGTCCGCAAACGTTTGTCATTATCATTACCGCACATGGCAGCTTAGAGAGTGCCATCGAAGCCTTACGGATAGGTGCATACGATTATATTCTAAAACCCTTCGATTTTGATGACGTGCTACTCAAAATTCGCCGTATGCTGCGCCATAAGGAACTGATCATGGAAAATCAGGTTCTGCGGCAGGAAATCGAGGAAAAATTTGATTTTAGTAATATCATCGGGCAAAGTACGGGTATGAAAGAAGTGTTTCGTCTGATCAAAAAAGTGGCCAAAACAAAAGGCAATGTGCTGATTACAGGCAAAAGCGGTACCGGAAAAGAACTGGTCGCTAAAGCCATTCATTACAACAGCGACCGTGCCGGGAAACCCTTTGTGGCCATTAACTGTGGCGCCATTGTGGATACGCTGCTCGAAAGCGAATTCTTCGGCCATAAAAAGGGGGCCTTCACCGGTGCGGTGCGCGATAAGGACGGCCATTTTAAATTAGCAAACGGCGGGACCCTCTTTTTGGATGAAATCGGCGATATTCCGTTGCATCTTCAGGTTAAATTACTGCGTGCTATCGAAGAATCCGAAATTCTGCCTGTGGGCGGAACAGCTACCATTAAAACCGATATCCGTATTATCGCGGCCACTAACCGTAACCTTTTGGAAGAAATTGAAGCCGGTAATTTTCGGGATGATCTGTATTATCGCTTAAATGTAGTTGAGATAAAACTACCATCTCTCAATGAACGTCGTGAAGATATTCCTTTGCTGGTGGAACATTTCATTAAAAAATACAATACGGAACTCAACCGTCATGTGATAAGCGCTGATAATGAAACCATGCGTATCCTGATGAATTATCCATGGAAAGGCGGGATTCGTGAACTGGAGAACATCATCGAACGTGCTCTGATTTTATCGGAAGGGAATTATATTACAACCGAAGATTTGCCGGCCAACCTGTTAGAGGCGAGTCATGCCGGATATATTCCAGATAAACTCAAAGACGCCGTATTGCAATTCGAACGCAGCCATATTCAAAATGCGCTCAAGCGAACGGAAAATAACAAAGAAGAAACAGCCAAATTACTCGGAATCAGTCTTTCGTCATTATACAGAAAGATGGACGAGTTACAAATAAAATAATCATCTGAATCATAAAGGAGAAAAAAATGATTCGCAGAGAAGATGCGCTCCGCTACCATAGTGAAGGGCGCAAGGGTAAAATTGAAGTAGTTGCGACCAAACCGTGTGTGACTCAACGTGACCTTGGTTTAGCATACACACCGGGTGTAGCCGAACCGTGCCGTGATATTCACAAAGATGTGAGCAAAGTGTATGATTACACAGCTAAGGGCAACCTGGTGGCCGTTGTATCCAACGGAACCGCTGTTCTGGGTTTAGGTGATATCGGTCCGGAAGCCGGTAAACCGGTAATGGAAGGAAAGGGCGTGTTGTTCAAACGCTTTGCTGATATCGATGTGTTTGATTTGGAAGTAAACACCAAAGATCCGGATGATATCATCAAACTGGTAAAGTTGTTAGAACCCACTTTTGGCGGTGTGAACTTAGAAGATATCAAAGCGCCCGAATGTTTTTATATCGAAGAAGAGCTGATTAAAATCATGGATATTCCGGTTTTCCACGATGATCAGCACGGTACCGCTATTATTTCCGGGGCTGCCCTTGTAAATGCTCTGGAAGTTCAGGGTAAGAAAATAGAGGACGTTAAAGTGGTATTCAGCGGTGCCGGAGCAGCCGGTATTGCCTGCGCTAATCTGTATGTAAGTCTTGGCGTGAAAAAAGAAAACCTTTTCTTAATCGATTCTAAGGGACTCG
>JANTHG010000025.1 GCA_024762535.1 Calditrichaceae bacterium | reverse complement strand
TTTTTTTACCTATAAATAATAATTTTTATTATCTGATAATATTAATTTATAACAACCACAATAAAAAGGAGTTCCAAAATGGAAGAACAAGTAAGAAGTTTACCACGCATTAATGAACCAGCCCCGGATTTTACGGCCAAAACCACGCACGGCGATCTGACCCTAAGTGATTTCAGAGGTAAATGGGTCGTGCTGTTTTCACATCCGGCAGATTTTACTCCGGTTTGTACCACCGAGTTTATCGCCTTTGCAAAACGGAATGCCCGATTTGAAGCCCTAAACACCAAAGTTATCGGACTGAGCATCGACAGTGTATTTTCTCATCTGGCCTGGGTACGAAATATTAAGGACAATTTCGATATCGAAATACCGTTTCCTGTGATTGCCGATTTAGATATGAATGTGGCTAATCTTTACGGTATGGTGCATCCCGAAGCGGCTGACACCTCTGCGGTTCGCGCCGTATTCGTCATTGACGATAAAGGTATTTTACGGGCCATGATTTACTACCCATTAAGCAACGGTCGCAGCATTGACGAAGTACTGCGGCTGGTGGAAGCTCTGCAAACTTCCGACACCTATGGCGTAGCGACTCCGGAAAACTGGCAGCCGGGCGATAAAGTAATCGTTCCCCCTCCTGCCACACAGGAAGAAGCCGCTAAGCGTAAAAACGAAGGATACGAGTACACCGATTGGTACTTCAGTAAAAAAGAAATATAATTAAACTGCCGGTACTCTAAGTACCGGTATTTTTTAAACCTTAAACGATAATTATTATTACCTAATAGAATATTACAAAAAGGAATATCAAAATGAAAAACAACCTGATCAACAAATTAAACCAGAATATAGCCGACCTGCACATCCTGTACGTAAAATTACACAACTACCACTGGAATGTAAAAGGCATGCAATTCTTTCCCATTCACAACATGACCGAAGAATATTACGACTATGTAGCCGAACTGTACGACACACTGGCCGAGCGTGTACTTCAGTTAGAGGCCAAACCGCTTAGCACGGTAAAGGAATATTTGGAAACCGCAAATATTAAAGAAGAACCGGCCACAGATTTTAGCGCCGAACAGGTATTGGCCGGTATCATTGCAGACTTTGAATATCTTCTTTCGGCCTATCAAGAACTTTTGAGTATTGCCGAAGAACAGCGGGATGTTTCAACCGCAAATATAATATCTGACACGATTCAATGGCTGGAAAAGGCGTTATGGATGCTAAAGGCCAGTAGTAAAAAGTAAACGAAAAACGAAAGGCTGCCCACTTGTGGCAGCCTTTTTTATTTCAACTCTGTTTCGCAGGAAATATCTTTTGCTTGCTCCTGCGCCTGCTTATAACTCAGTACCAATTCCCGGTATTGATCCGCGTTTTTCAGCTCATCCAGTCGTTCAAATACCGGTTCCAATTTTTCAAATTGCATAAGGCTTAATCGAAATTTTGAAATGTGCGGCAGACCTTTCAAATAGCCACTCAAATGCTTACGCATTTCTATCACTCCAACACGCTCACCTTTGGACTCCACATTAAAACGATAGTGTTTTTTTAGCGTATCTATACGTTCGGCCAGGGTTGGCGGCTGTGGAATTTCACCGGTGCGTAAATAGATTTTAGCATCGCGGAAAAGCCAGGGATTGTGAATGGCGCCTCGCCCAATCATCACCGCATCGCATCCTGTTTGTTCGAACATCTGTTTGGCGTGCTGCGGCTCGGTAACATCACCATTACCAATTACCGGTATGGATACCGCTTCTTTCACTCTCGCAATCCATTCCCAGTCCGCCTGCCCTTTGTAACCCTGCGCCCGAGTTCTTCCGTGAATGGCAATGGCTTCGATACCCACCTCTTCCAAACGGCGCGCCACATCCACAATTTCAATGGAATCCGCATCCCAGCCCAGACGGGTCTTAGCCGTAACCGGAACTTCTACGGCACGGGCTACCGCTTTACTGATGGCCACCATTTGCGGCACATCTTTAAGCAAACCTGCTCCTGCGCCTTTTAAAGCCACTTTTTTAACCGGACAGCCAAAATTAATATCGATAAAATCCGGGCCCTTTTCTTCAGCCAGTTGTGCCGCCTGCACCATAGCTTCTACCCGGTTACCATAAATCTGAATGCCGATGGGATGTTCATGAGGCTGGATGACCATTTTTTTAAAGGCGCGTTTCGCATCCCGGATAAGCGCTTCGGAACTGATGAATTCCGAATACATAACATCCGCACCTAATTCTTTACAAATCATGCGAAAGGGATAATCCGTAACCGCTTCCATCGGCGCAAGGAATAAGCCTTTTTCTATTTTATAATTGCCATATTGAATTATCATAGAGTATAGTTTTTAGTTATTAGTTTAGAGTTAACAGTTTACAGTTTTGGCTCTTGGATAGTAAGATGAAATTATAGCGAGAAAAGATACTTTGCAATGGAAGAAGAAAACAAAATATCAGCGTTTAATGGGTGGCTGCTTTAATCCCCCACGGATACGCCGGCTGCCCAGATCTACTTCCACCTGAATGTTGAGCCCGTCCGCTGTATAAGGCCGGCGGATATAACCCAGGGCGAGATGCTTTTTATGCAGGGGATCATAGGTGTAGCTTGTAATTTTACCAATGGGATCTTCATTGAACAACACGGGCAACGGAGGCTTAAATACCGGGCGTTCTTTAAGTTCTACCACCATTAAATGCCTTTGAACCCGGTCTGCCGCATCAATCCATGAAATAACCTCCTGCCCTGTGTACGCGCCTTTGGTAAAACTAACCACATGGGTTAATCCCGCTTCGAAAGGATTGTATTCACTGGTTAATTCGCTGTTCCACCTGGGAAGGCCGCTATCGATCCGGATGACTTCAAACGCCGCATGGCCGGCCAGCGAACCGGATTGTTCTTTTAAGGCATCGAGCAGCCATTCTGCAACTGAATAACTGTCTTCTGCGGCAAGACAAATATTATAAGCCGGAATTTGATAATTATCATTTTTGAATACAGGAAACGTAGAATCATTATACGTCAGCCACACTTCTTCATCAAAGCGGGTAAGAGCTGTCCGGCTAAGTTTTTTAAGCAGGGATAAACTCTGCGGCCCCATAAGTGTGAGCCAGACGAATGCATCTGTAGCATCTGTCACATCCACATCTTCGATGGTAATAAAGCGGCTAATCCAGTCTTTTAAATGATTGTAATCGGGATGTCCGGAAATAAGCAGATAGCTGTCCCCTAAATTTAGTATCCGGCAAAAATCGATCAGCTTTCCCTGGGGAGTGCTAAATACCGTATCGCAAGCGGTTCCAACGAACAGCTTACTTAAGTCGTTGGTCGTAATACGGTCCAGTAAATCAGCGGCATCCGTTCCGCTTAAACGCAGCTTTGCAAAATAGCTTTGATCAAACAAAGCCAAATTCGTTAGGGCCTGCTCAATTTCCTTTGCCGGGTCTTCATAACTTTCGGGAACCGACCAATGGTCTAAAGTAATAAATTGAGCGCCATGAAAGGCATGAAATTCAGATAGACTTAATTTTTTCATTTTGTGGTTGTGTTAGTTTTAACCGATGGATAACCCGATCGGACAAAATGGATTCGGTAAGAATTTCTTCCAAATCATCTGCAGTGAAGCCGGCATACCAGATCCCCTGCGGATAAATAACCATGACCGGCCCCAAATGACAAAATCCAAGACAGCCGGAGCTGTTAATACGCACTTTCCCTTTGAGTCCCCGTGCCACAACCTGTTTTTTTAACCACTGACGCATTTCAGCGCTGTGTGCACGTCCGCAGGAGTTCTTTCCACTATCGGATGAACGCAGGTTTTCACAAACAAACACGTGTTTTTCATAGCCGTTCAAACCGGGCATCCTTTTTGCTAACATACATAATTCTTTCTGCCTGGGCAACCACTTAATCAGATATTCATATTTGGATCGTAGCCTTCCAACAATTCACGGATACGTTCCAGAAATTGCGAACCCATGGCACCATCAATCAGACGGTGATCGATGGTTAAGGCGAGATACATTATCGGCCGGATGGCAATGGCATCATTGATCACAACCGGGCGTTTTTTTATGGCTCCCACGCCCAGGATGGCCACTTGCGGCTGATTGATAATCGGAAAGCCGATGGTCGTTCCGTAAACGCCAAAATTAGAAATGGAAAAGGTGCCATTAGCCATTTCATCCGGAAGCAGTTTACGATTACGGGCACGAGTAGCTAAATCATTTACAGATCGGGCTAATCCGGTTAGATTCTTTTCTTCCGCATTAAAAATATTAGGAACCACCAGCCCTTTTTCTACAGCAACAGCCACGCCAATATGATATTCTTTTTTAATCAGAATCCGGTCACCGTCCAGACTGGCATTAAGCAAAGGGAATTCTTTTAACGCTTTCACGACCGCTTCTATAATAAAAGCGGTGTAGGTTAAACCGAAACCTTCTCGTTGCCGAAAGGCTGCTTTATTTTTATCACGCAGCTGCGTTACATTATGCATATCCACTTCGGTGTAGAGATTTACATGGGCGGAGGTCTGTTTGGAAGCAATCATATGAGCGGCAATACTTTTACGCATATTATCCATGGGAAGCACTTCCACTTTGCCTGCCTGTGCCGGAATGTTTGCTGGCTGTGCCGAGGCGGACGGCGCTTCGGATTTGCGTGATTCCAGATAGGCTAACACATCTTTTTTCGTGACCCGCCCGTTGCGACCGCTACCGGAGATCGTGTCCAGCTCCGACATGGGAATCTGTTCTTCGGCAGCTATTTTCATCACAACCGGCGAATAGAAGCGGCCCGATTGCGCTTCCCGTTTTGGCTGTGTAACTACTTTTGAAGCCGCCGGTTTGCCGGGTTCCGCTGATTTAACCGTTTCTTCCGCAGGCTCTGAGGCAATAGCCGGCTGTGAATCCACCGCTTCGGTTTCGATGATGGCAATGGGCTTCCCCACTTCCACGGTTTCATTTTCGGCTGCTAAAAATTTTAACAGAATACCGGGTACGGGTGTAGGAATTTCGGAATCCACTTTATCCGTGCTGATTTCCAGAATAATTTCATCTTTCTCAATGGTATCACCTTCTTTTTTAAGCCATTTGAGAATAGTGCCTTCGGTTATGGATTCACCCATTTTGGGCATGACCATTTCGTATTTCATGTTTTCCTCTTACGATTTAAAATGTTATGCTATATTAATATGTTGCTAATGTGCGAATTGCTTCTTCCACCCCGCCTGTTTGCGGTAAGGCCGCGTCTTCCAGAACCGGACTGTAAGGAACAGGCGTATCGGCTCCGGCTAAACGCTGAACAGGACCGTCCAGATATTCAAAAGCCCGGTCAGCAATTTGCGCAGCGATTTCCGCACCAAATCCCTGGAACAGAGTATCTTCGTGCACGACTAAAACTTTTCCGGTCTTTTTAACGGATTCGACAATTGTATCTATATCGAGAGGATTGATGGTACGAATATCAACCACTTCCACATCGATGCCTTCTTTTTCCAATCGACGGGCAGCTTCCAAAGATTTCTGTACCAAAGCGCCCCAGGTTACCACGGTCACATCCGAACCGTTACGCTTTAGTGCAGCCTGACCGTAAGGTAACATATAGTCTGCATCCGGTTCCGGCGCTGCAGCATAGCTTTGACGATACAAACCCTTATGTTCTAAAAAAAGTACCGGATCATTTCCACGCATAGCGGTTTTGAGCAGGCCTTTGGCATCTGCCGCATTGGAAGGATAAGCAATTTTGAGCCCCGGAATATGCGCAAAAATACTTTCGATATTTTGTGAATGACACAGACCACCGTGAATATAACCTCCAACCGGAACGCGCACAACTACCGGCGCTTTCCAAAAATTGTAGGAACGCCAGCGCATACTGGAAAGCTCGTTACGGATCTGCATCATAGCTGTCCAAATATAGTCGCCAAATTGGATTTCCACTACCGGACGCATACCGTGCAAGGCCATGCCAATGGCCACGCCGATTACACTGGATTCGGCCAGGGGCGAATTAAAGCAACGTTCTTTACCAAATTCTGCGGCAATTCCTGTTGTGGCCGTGAACACGCCACCTTTGTTCCCGCCTACATCTTCGCCAAAAATATACATGTGTTCATTGCGGCGCATCTCTTCTTTTAAAGCGTGATTAATAGCATCTACCAGAACTACTTTGTCCCCACTGGGTGCCTCGGAACTGTATTTTAATTCTGTATTCTCTTCTTCCGGGGCAAAAATATATTTTGTCACTGTTTCGGGTTTTGGTTCCTGAGCAGCCTCTGCTTCTTCTGCCGCAACTTCAACCAAATCTTTACAGTGTGCATTAATTTCGTTTAATTCTTCTTTAGAAGAAATCCCCTGTTCAATTAAATAGGTTTCAAATTTGGGGATTGGGTCCTGTTTGGAGTCTTCTTCCAACTCTTCGGCAGGCCGGTATTTTTTCTGGGAATCCGATGAAGAATGGGGGAAAAGCCGAACCGTATCGGCTTCGATAAGCGCAGGGCCTTTACCGAGCCGGGCATCTTCCACAGCTTTTTTTATCACCTCGTAGGAAGCCATAAAATCGGTGCCGTCCACTTTGTAGCGGTTCAGCCCCTGGTACCCGGAGGTTAATTTGTACACGGAGCCTCCGGCCATCTGATCGGTAACAGGGACGGATATGGCATAGCGGTTATTCTGAATAACAAAAATGACAGGAAGTTTCTCACGAGATGCCCAGTTAAGCGCTTCGTGGAAATCACCCTGACTGGTGGTACCTTCTCCGGAAGAAGCGTACACCACTTCATCCAAACCTTTTTTACGGGCAGCCATAGCCACGCCAACCGCCTGCAGGTATTGGGTTCCGGTGGGGCTGGACTGAGAAATTATGTGTTGTTTTTTATGCCCGTAGTGATTTGGCATCTGTCTGCCACCGGAGCTGGGGTCCGCTTCCCTAGCTAAAAAATTAAGCATAATCTCTTTAGGCGTTACACCAAATTGAAGTACAAAACTTAAGTCACGATAATAGGGAAACGCATAATCGTACCCGGGCTGCATGGCAAAAGCGGCTGCGGTTTGTACCGCTTCGTGTCCGGCCGCGCCGATATGGAAAAAGCTTTTCCCCTGCTTTAGCATGATCAGCATTTTGTGATCCAGATGACGCGATGTCACCATATTTCTGTACATATTTAAAAGCGATTCTTTTTGTAACCCTAATTTTTTATTCGGTGCTTTGGCAGTCCTGGCCATGGCAACTCTCCTGCAGTTAAATTCATCTTTGTTTTAAGTAACATTTGTAACGAGAATTCCCTTATTTTATTCCGACCAATTTAATGACCTTGCAGTAAATTAAATAATTTTTATCTTGAAATTCATAATTCGGCCTCGTAGTTTATGTATGATAAAGCATTTACACTTTTCTATATTAAAAACTTCAGCCATCTAAACCAAAACGAAAGGGGATACTTATGCGCCATTTTACCAGTCTGGTTGTTCTTCTGTTTATGGTTGCCTTTGCCTATTCTGCAAATTCTGTAGATAGTAAAGTTGCGGGCAAATGCATGACCTGCCATAAAGAAAAAACACCCGGAATTTATAAGCAATGGTATGGTTCCGCTCATGCACAGCATGATGTTACCTGCCTAACCTGCCACCAGGCTCAAAAAGGCGATAAAGATGGTTTTATGCATGAAGGCGCATTAATCGCCACCATGGTTACACCTAAAGATTGCAGCAGCTGTCATGAAAAAGAAGCTAATGAAGTACAGCATTCCTACCACGCAACGGCAGGAAAAATTTTAGATTCCAAAGATGCCTATCTCGCCCATGTGGCCGGCGGTGAACCGGTTGCCGTTGCCGGTTGCGAACAGTGCCACGGTGGTGTAGTTAAAATTGACCCCACTTCCCCAAACAAATTATCCAAAAAAAGCTGGCCCAATTCCGGTGTTGGCCGCATTAATGTAGATGGTTCACTCGGAAATTGCAATGTTTGTCATACACGCCATGCCTTTTCCAAAGAACAGGCCCGTCAGCCCGAAGCCTGTTCCAAATGCCACTTAGGGCCGGATCATCCACAAAAAGAAGTTTACGCCGAATCCAAACATGGCAATGCCTACTACACCAATAAAGACAAGATGAATTTAAGCGCCGATCGCTGGGTGGTTGGCCAGGATTATTATGAAGCACCGACCTGCGCAACCTGCCATATGTCTGCGAATCCAACAGCCGGTGTTACACATGATGTGGGGGAACGTATTAGCTGGACCCTTCGCCCACCAGTATCCAAGCACAAAGAAAACTGGCAGAAAAAACGTAAAAACATGCAGCAGGTTTGCGTAAACTGTCATAGCCAGAATTTTATTGACGGGCATTATTACCAGTTCGACGCTATGGTGAATTTGTATAATGATAAATTCGCCACGCCGGCAACCAAAATTATGAAACTGATTAAAAAGAAAAATTTACTGGAAAACCCTGCTGCTTTTGCCAATGAAATAGAATGGACCTACTGGGAACTGTGGCACCACGAAGGCCGACGCGCACGCCATGGCGCCGCTATGATGGGACCGGACTACACCTGGTGGCACGGTATCTACGATGTCGCTCAGCATTTTTATTTCAAATTCCTTCCGGAAGCGCGCGAGTTAAACGATCCGGAAGTTAATGCTTTAATCGACAAATTATTAAAAGACGACCCCATGCATCAGTGGTTATCGACCGATACAAAAACCCTTAAAAAGAAAATTCGTTCCGGCGAAATGCAGAAAATTTATCAGAACCTTTTTAAGAAAAATTGAGAAGTGATATGCTGAATGATTATCTAAAATTCCTAAAAGGCGTATCTGTCAGCAAAACCGGAAAAGCGGGCGTTGTTTTAACAACGTCCTCTTTTGTTACCTTTTTGATTCTGGAATTCGCCCGCATGATAGGTGTTTTTACCAACACCTATCTGGGCCTGATTACCTACTTGCTGTTTCCCACTCTCTTTCTTATCGGTTTAATTTTAATCCCGATAGCCTGGCAACAGCGTAAAAAAGAAAGCGGTAAATCCGGCCGGGAGCTGCTCGATCTGCAGTTTTCCAAAGAAGAAACTGCCGGAAGTTTTCTGGGATCAAAAGTGTTCTTGTCCATTGCTACTCTTAGCATTTTGAATATCTTATTTCTGGTTTTGGCCAGTTCTCAGATGCTGGGATTTATGGATGAAGCAGAGTTCTGCGGCACCGCCTGTCACAGCACCATGAATCCGGAATGGACCACCTACCAGCAATCTCCTCACGCGCATGTTAAATGTGTGGAATGTCATGTGGGCGAAGGGGTGGATGCCCTGATAGCCAGCAAACTAAATGGCATGTATCAAATGATTTCCATTACCTTTAACTTATACGAGCGGCCCATCCCAACCCCGGTGCACCAATTGCGGCCAGCGCGGGAGACTTGTGAAAAATGCCACTGGCCCAATAAGTTTTATGGCAGTAAACTAAAGACCATCGTTCATTACGATATGGACGAAGCATCCACACCCCGCTATACAACGCTCAACCTAAAAATCGATGAAACACGGGGACAAAAAACCGGTATTCACTGGCATATTGCACCGGAAAATGAAGTCCGTTATGCTTCGGTAGATGATAAGCGCCTGGAAATGATCTGGGTGGAAGCCCGCCAAAAGGATGGTTCTGTGGTTCGCTACATGAACCGCAAAATTCTTAATCAGGAAAAAGAGTCAGCAGAAAATGAGCGAACAATGGATTGCGTAGACTGCCACAACCGCGCAACCCACATTTATGAAGACCCTTCGGCGGCCATTGATGCCCGAATGCAAAAAGGACAAATGGATCGCAGCCTGCCCTACATTAAACGCGAAGGATTAACTGCTATTACGCAATCGTTCACCAATAAAGAAGCAGGCATGGACGGCGTACGTAAATACATCGAAGGCTTTTACCGGCGAAATTATCCTAAAATAGCCGAAACCAAAATGGACAAGATTGACCAGGCTGCGGAAACCTTTCAATCCATTTATCATCGTAATATTCATCCGAGTATGAATATTCAATGGGGCAGTTATCCCAACTTTTTGGGACATGGGCAAAACAGCGGCTGCTTCCGCTGCCATAATGAAAACATGGTAAACGAAAAGGGAAAAGCTATTTCCTACGAATGCACTACCTGCCATTCTATCTTGGCCCAGGACGAAACAGAACCCTTTAAATATCTTATGCCTGCAAATAAAAAGGATCCTACTTACGATATGCACCGCTATTTGCAGGATGAATTTTTACATTCCTTTAAGAATTAAACTCAAAAAAAGGCGTTCAGATGAACGCCTTTTTTATTCAACCACAATATTAAGTGATTCTTTTTCGTTTGATAAAGAAAACAGTGTGCCTATTTATTTACCTGAAATGTTGTATCACCCTTTTCCAAAAAATTCACAATCTGTTTAGCTGCCGCAATACCGGCATTGATATTGGCCTCCGCTGTTTGAGCGCCCATCTTTTTGGGTGTAAAGAAGAACCGGCCTTCATATTTTTCTGCAATTTCATCTTTGCAATCCGGTGCAATATCAGAAATATATTTGAAATCCGGGCGGTCTGCGAAAACCTTTAGTAATTCCGCTTCGTCAATCACTTCTTTACGGGCTGTATTCACCAACACTGCATTCGCCGGCATTTTGGAAAGCAGAGCATAATTAATGGATTTTACAGTGTGTGCATTGGCTGGAATGTGCAAAGACACATACTGACAGGTTTGGTACAGCGCCTCTGCCGAATCCACAACCGTAACACCGTCTTTTTCGATGGATTCTTTGGGAATGAAAGGATCAAAAGCAAAAATTTCCATTCCAAATCCCCTGGCAATATCGCCTACCAGTTTACCTACATGGCCGTACGCATGGATACCCAACTTTTTACCCCGGAGTTCTGTTCCGGCTTTACCGTTAAACTGATTACGAGCCAGATACACCATCATACCCAGAGCCAGTTCGGCCACGGCATTGGAATTTTGCCCCGGTGTATTCATAGCAACCACCCCTTTGGCGGTAGCTGCTTCCAAATCAATATTATCATACCCGGCACCGGCACGTACAATAATTTTTAGATTCTCAGCCGCGTCAATCACTTCCCTGGTTGCTTTATCGGAACGAATTATTAAAGCATCCACATCTTTTACAGCCGAAATTAAATCAGTCTGGGATTCGTATTTTTCTAACAAAGCAAAATCATAACCAGCCTGTTCTGTAATCTTTTTTATTTCATTCACCGCTGCAGGCGCAAACGGTTTAACGGTTGCAACTAATACTTTTGGCATGATAAACCTCTCAAATTATGATTATTGAATTCTGATGAATAAAGTATAATAAAAAGCATTCATAAAAAAATCAATATAAAAGGAACAAATGGCATTACTGTATCGTTAATTAATAATGAATTCGATTAAAGATTTAATACCGTTTGCCGAGCAATAATAAGACATAACTTAACCAATAAGGATAAACCTATGCACATCAACAACACAGGTTTCGATGTCAACCAAGGGTTTATGCCGGATAAAAACATTCAACTTCTTTTTCAGCAGGTCGAAGATGCAATGAAAGCGATGCAGCTAAAAGAAGGCGATATGCTTTCTTTTTCGGATGAGCACCGGCGTATGCACGTATCTCCGTATCGTATGACTTTGGAAATCCGTTTTCCAGAAGGCATCGAACAGCTAAATAAGTAACCTGTTTCCGTTTTATACTACCTACGCTTTCCCGGTACACTTTTAAGGGGTAAACTGCATCCGGATTATTCAGCGAACGAACAAATCCGTTTGCTAATAAGCCTTCCCCTTCCTAATTTCCTTTAAACAAATTGTACATAAAAAAACATTATTAACACAAATAGGAAATTTATGAAATCCATACATGTCTCATCTGAAATTACTCCACTTAAAACTGTTATTGTTCATACGCCCGGTTCGGAACTTAACCAAATGACACCCGAAACCGCTATGGAAGTATTGTACGACGATATTTTAAACTTAGAGGCAGCTCAGGAACAGCACAAGCAGCTCTTTGGAGTACTGGAACGCGTTTCCCGTCCTTTACAAGTAAAGAATTTATTAACGGATATATTGAATTCGGAAAAAGACAAAAAAGAATTAATACATGATTTTTGTACTCGTTTAGATGCCCCGGAAGTGGAAAACATGCTGTTGGATATGGAAGCGGCTGCCCTTGCCGATCAGCTTATTTCCGGTACTAAAATTAAGCGTGACACTCTGGAACGTTTCCTTTCTCCGCGACAGTTTGCCTTGCCTCCCCTGCCAAACCTTTTCTTTACAAGAGATTCGGCGATGGTTATCAATAAGCGTATTTTTATCGGGAACATGGCCAGCAAAATTCGATTGGCCGAAGCCATTTTAATGAGTCATATTTTTCGTAAACATGCCGCTATCCACTGTGATGATTTTTTAGTTGATGCCACTAAACAGAACATTCCCCAGGCCACTTTTGAGGGTGGTGATATTCTGGTTTTACGAGAAGATGTTTTATTGATCGGGATGAGTGAACGCACCAGCGCATCGGGCATTGACTATTTAATAGAGCAGTTTAAGGATCGCGGAAAGGTGAAACATATTTTTGTTGTTATTTTGCCAAAAATTCGAGCCACTATTCATCTGGACATGGTATTTACTATGATTGATTATGATAAAGCGGTAGTTTTTCCCCCACTAATTCTCAACAAGGATGGGGTGGATGTGATCCATGTAAATATTTCCCACCCGGAGAAACCAGTATTGAAGCAATACCCTTATCTATTAGAAGCTTTGAAAGAAGTAGATTTACATTTAGATCCCATTCTTTGTGGCGGACCGACAGAACTCTACCAGCGGCGAGAACAATGGCAATCCGGAGCAAATTTCTTTACTGTGGCCCCGGGTAAAATTATTGGCTATGGAATGAACACTTTTACCTACGAAGAGCTTACCAAGGCCGGAATCCCGCGCATTGAAGCCTCTGAAGTTTTATCAGGTTCCATTGATCTGAACACCTTAGAGAAATACGCGGTAGCCATTTCCGGCAATGAACTCACCCGTGGTGGTGGCGGCTGCCGTTGTATGACCATGCCCATATTGCGGGAATAAAACACTACAAGATGGGTGCTATTTTTGGTTCTTTTTCCTGATGCGCATGCAAATCTTTAATAATACGAAGTAAATCGCGGCGGGTAATCTGGCCTTTTAAAATATCGTTATCATCACTGACTACAATACGTCGGAAATGCTTTCCGAGAAACATATCTGCTACCTTAAAAATATCGGTGTAAGGCCTAATACAGAAAACCTCGGTAGTCATAAAATCGCTAACTTTTGCACTGGGTAATTGGTGATAAGAACCTCCGGCAATCAACCGCAGACAATCTTTTTCAGATAAAATACCCACCACATGCTCAGCATCATCCACAACAACCGCACTATTCATCCCTTTTTCGAGCAATAAATCGATGGCCAGATATACATCCATTTCAGGTTTAAGCGTCAGAAAATTTTTATCCATGTAATCTTCAACTTTGTAAATGTTCTCCATAAAAGCTCCTATTCGTTTAAAACAAGCTTACTTAAGCAGCAGCATTTTACCCGTTTCTGTATAGCGCCTACCGGAAGCGGTCACTGCTGTTTGTATATGATAATAATATAAACCGGATGCTTTATTTTTCAATTGAATCGTTCGGTAATAAATATTTCCACTGGCCTGAAGTATTTTGGGCAATTCAAGCACTTTTTGCCCTTGCATATTGAATATACTGATTTCAACCGTACCGGCGCGCTGCAATCGATACGAAATGGTTGTGGTCGGGTTAAAGGGATTAGGATAATTCGGGAATAATTCAACCTGTTTCGGCTGAAGGGATAGCGATTTTTTATCCAGACTGGATGTTTCGATATAATTGTAAGCCGCTTCCAAATCAATAATGCCCCAGCCCAGATATTTATCCGGATTATCACTTTGTGAAGCCGTATTTCGCAACGCCTGCTGAATTTGTGCCGGAGTTAAGTCCGGAAAGGCGTTTAATAACAAGGCTGCACCACCGGCTGCAATGGGGCAGGAAAACGACGTTCCGTTTCCGCTGGCAAAACCACTATCTGAATACGAAGAGGCATACGTTACGCCGGCTCCCATAGCCGCGATATCCGGTTTAACCCGACCATCAGCGCTGGGCCCCACCGATGAAAAACTTGCACGGCTTCCATCCGAATAGGTGGCTGCCACTGCCAGAACATTATTTCCATCCGCAGGTGCAATTAGTGTATTATGATCTGCATTATCATATTCATTCCCCGCGGAATTTAAAACTAAAATCCCTTTTTCTACCGCAAGATCGGCGGCAATGGTTGTGGTAGCGGTTTCACCATCCATATCCTGCCAGGTGTACCAATCGATATAACCCAGTGAGCTGCTGACCACATCGGCGCCCAGACTGTCCGCCCACTCAATGCCTTCCACCCAATAGTCTTCTTCTACCGGCGTCTCACTGGCATCCACTTCGGTTTTTGCCAGCAAATAGGTGGCCTTATAGGCTGTTCCAATCAGTGATCCCGGTGTGTACCCGCCAATGGTGGATAGCGTTTTGGTGCCGTGGGTTCCCTCCGTGGCATCATATTCGCTGTCGTCAACAGATTCATCATCATGGATGAAGTCCCAGGTGGCCTGCACATCTAAGCTGTCGAAAGCGATATGGTGATTGAGCAAATTAAATCCGTCATCCAGCATACAAATAAGCACACCCTGTCCGTACAGACCTTTTTCGTGCAACACATCCGCATTGATTAAATGAATTTGGTCATAGGATGCGCCGTAATCCAAAGAGCCGGTTTTAGCCAGGTAGTTTGCTTTGTGGGCCACCGCTTTTTCCGGTAATGTCCTCCGTGGCCGGGAAGCGTGCACTGGCCGGATACGATCGACAAAATCAAGCCGGCGAACCTGTTGCAATTGTTCGGCACTCAATTCCACACTTACCGCATTCAGCCAGCGGGAACGAGCGCGTACTTTATGAACCAAAGGACGTAAAACACGCACATAGTCCTGTGCGATGGGAAAATCGCTGTAGTCTATGGGATCGGTATTCAGATTTTGTTTTAAACGCCTGGCAATGGCACGTTGCGTTAAAAAGCGTTCCGCTTTCTGTTTTTTAAGGGTGGAAAGTGTACCTTTATCTTTAAAGTATATCCAGGCTATTAAATCGCCCTTTTGGTTTTGTTCAAATTTTACATCCGGGGCAGAGGCCGGACTGCCGGCAGTGACGGGTAATGCACTCAGGATGAAAGCAATGCCGATAAGTAAAAAAACCTGTTTCATTTTATTCCTTTGGGATTATATGAATCGAATACGATTTAAAATATTGGTTCCGTCCTACATTGTCAACCCTAATCCGCATAAAAGCGAATCATCCGAACAATCGCCGCAGAACAAACCGAGCAAAAACGCTGTTCCTGGTTGGAAAACATCATGCAGTTGAGCATAGGGCGGTAAAGGCTATGGGATGCATAGCCCGCTCCTTCAAAAAAACCGGTTTTGTTCCGCAACGGATGATTGCTAATAAAGTTTTGTAGTGCCTGATCCAACGAGGTCATTTCATCGCGCAGGAGCTTTTGCGAATCAGGATAAACCTGTTCAAATTGGAATCGCCGTAACCGACGGCGCAGCAATTGTTTGCGGAGGCTCAGGCTGTCGTAATACGTTTTATGCCAGTTTGTAGGTACAGCTTTTCCCGGGTCCAGCTGGTTAGGCCATTTTAAAATGGCAGAATCCAACAAAGCTGTAATATTGGGTTCTGTGGGTTCCACTCCTTTTGGATAGAAATCATTATAAGCTACATCCGAGGTGTAATATTCATCCGCCAAACCGGCAAAAGAATGGCCGAATTCATGGACAAATACCAGCTCGTTATTCGGACTGTGCGCCGTAAACACGGCAAACTGATTATAAATCCCGCCCCCGCCGTATCGGGTACTATTCACCATAATAAAAATAGCATCATAGGGCACCTGTCCCGCCAAATCGCGGATGGCCCGGTTATCTTTACTCAACAGATAGCGTGGCAGATCCAGGGCATTAAAACTAAAATTCATGCAGGTGCGTTTATAAACGGAACGCCGTGGTTCATCCACCCCGCTATCAGCCGAAGGGCAAAACACACCGTTTACATTGAAATCTTGTTTATGAGAAGAATATGGCTCAATGGAAAATAGTAATTCCGTACGCTTCATCAAATCTTTCTTAAACTGCTCAAATTCTTCTTTGCGGTAGCCTTCGGAAAGGAAAACCAGGTCCGCTTTATGGTGCGGGTCGCCATTTGTCAGAACAGGAACCACCCGGGCTCCGCTTGGCTTTGGCTGTTCCTGTAAAATATGAAAATCCTGCGGGACCAGCTTTTCACTGAACAGGGGCTGAAGAATATTGTTTTTATCGCGTTTTTGGATCGCCAAATAAAAAGGTGCGCGCGGTTTAGGGATTAACACGGATTCCGAAAAAGTTTTAATACTGCCGGAACGGGCCGGTTCTGTGGTCTGGTACTCGGCGAAATAGCTGTTAAAACCGTGACTATAAATCAGACGATTGTCCGCTACATTAAACACTTTTACATAATACACACCATTATTAAAAGTATCGATAAGATGTGCCGTATGGCCCGCCCATTCACCGGTGGCCAAAATACGATCAATAGTTATGCGATCTTTCTGAGCATTCCCTGTATGATAATAATCGATTCGCAGCGTTTGATTTTCAAAATAACGGTTAAAATTTATGGTTTGCGCCTGAACAACCGTTAACAGGACAAAGTAAAAAAGCCAAACTTGTTTCATTTTTCCATTCTCTCATTTGACATGGTAGTAAATTACGGTTTTAAAAAGAAAGGAACAAGATGGAATTCATTTGTGTTGATTGCATTAAATTTGCAGCATCCTTTGTTTTCTGCTATTTTTATACTTTGTTTGCCAAATAAAAAAGAAAGGAAATATATGATTTCGAATTTACTCGAAGGGAAAAAGGGCATTATTTTTGGCGCTCTGAATAATTTATCCATTGCCTGGAAAGTGGCTGAAAAAGCGCATGAGCAAGGCGCTGAATTTGTTTTAACCAATGTTCCTGTTTCTATCCGTATGGGAACCATAAATGAATTAGCCGAAAAAACCAACTCCCCTGTGATTCCTGCCGATGCCACTAACGTAGAAGATCTGGAAAATCTGACCCGGAAAACCATGGAACATTTTGGCGGCAAGATTGACTTTATCCTGCATTCGGTTGCCATGTCGCCGAATGTTCGCAAAAAACGAGAATACGATAACCTGGATTATAATTTTTTAAACAAAACACTGGATATCTCTGCCATTTCATTTCATAAAATGCTGCAAACAGCCCATAAATTAGACGCCATAAATCAATGGGGTTCTGTGGTTGCACTATCCTATGTGGCAGCTCAACGCACGCTTTACGGCTATAACGATATGGCGGATGCCAAAGCCCTACTGGAATCCATTGCCCGCAGCTTCGGCTATATTTACGGCCGCGAAAAGAAAGTGCGGATCAATACGGTTTCTCAATCTCCCACACCTACCACAGCAGGCAGCGGCGTTAAAGGTCTGGATAAACTACTGGATTTTTCGGAACGTATGTCGCCCCTGGGCAATGCAGACGCGGAAGAATGCGCCGACTATGTGGTAACCCTGTTTTCCGATTTAACCAAAAAAGTAACTATGCAAAACTTATATCACGATGGTGGATTTTCCAGTATGGGCATGAGCCTGCGTGCGATGAGTCAGTATGAAAAGAGCTTTGAAGGAAGTGATTGAGAGCAGGTAAATAAAACAATCTGCTGATACATATTACAAGATTGTCTTTAAAGGCAATCTTGTAATATCATGGTTTACTTTTTTTCAAGCTAAAGCAGATTAGCATTTTTTTGAGGCTTAAACCCAAATACCCGGAAATCGTTTTTCAATCCCCTAGTAGTAGAATGTGTGTGAAAGCTATGAATCAATCTGTAGCTCGAAGTTTAAATGCAAAGAATAAATAGTCAGTAAAAAACGACTCTTCCCTTAGTAAATATTTGAAATTAACCAGTCATGAAGCGGTAATAAATCTTTAAAAAGATGAATCGTTTTTTTAATCCAATCATGGTTATCCAATTTAGTAGGAGGTTCTTCCATAAAGGCATAAACACCACTGTAAAGAAGAAGGTCGGCGTGTGCATAATTTTTATCAAAGCCCCGAGGTACTTTTTTGTAGGTTTTACCACCAAGCCTGTATCCTTTTTCTTCAATTGTATCAAACAATGCTCTCAGTTCCAAAGCCTTTTTATCATCAGACATAATCTGGCGGTATTTGGCAATTTGTTCTTTTGAAAACATATGCATGCCAAGCGCAATCATAATATTCGTAGGTTCGGCGTGAAAATACAATCCACTCGATTCCAGTTTTTTACCACTTCCCTCCCAAAAAAATATTCCAAGGTGCGTTTTATAGGGTTGTTTATTTTTACTAAACCGCACATCCCGGTATATTCGAAAAATAGATTTATCGATCTTGGGTATCGCCAAGAAATTGGGATTGTATGCATGGATTTCTTTCCCGATCTTTTCCACAAATGCCTGAGCCGGCTTTAGAAATTGTTCTTCGTAATTAGAACGGTGATCCTCAAACCATGCTTTTTCGTTGTGTTGCTCTAAGTCTTCTAAAAACTTAAGAGTGGGCAAGGGAAAATCTTTTAAATACTTGACGTCCATTTTCCATCCTTTTCAGTTTAATCCAAATCAACAAAAGCAATATAAACATTTTTTTCTTTGAGTGAATAAATGTTTTTTTAATGTGTAATATTTAACGCCATCTCGAAACAGGCTTTTTCGGTTTCTGAGTACCTCGCTAATTCCGCAAATATAGACTAAGAGAATCTTAATAAATTAGGAGATTCTTCTATCTTTAGTTTTTAGTTATTGTTCTTTGCATACATGGTGCTCTCTGCATTTAGTTTTTTTATTTAATAACAGCCGAAAAAAGGTCTGGTCTTGGCTATCGTATTAAAATCATTTTTTGGGTTAACGCATGCGAAGCTGTTTTTAAAATGTAATAATATACACCACTTGCCAAGCCAGTTGCATTAAAAGTAACCGAATGGTTTCCGGCTTCCTGTCTTTGGTTAACCAGTGTCCTTACTTCCTGTCCCAAAGCATCATAAATCGTTAATTCAACATTACTGTTAACGGACAACTGATAACTAATAACTGTAGAAGGATTAAAGGGATTAGGATAATTCTGCAGAAGCGTAAAAGCCGTCGGCTGTTGTCCGCTTTTATCCGCCACACTACTTGCACCCGCTACCAGGTCCAAGGAATTTTTGGCATTCACCCGGCCGGCGCCCAATTTACCCACATATTTGGCATCCACTCTACTGTCAATATTATCGGCACCGTTGTATAAATAATCACGCACCTGAACAGCTGTCATAGCGGGATCATAGGACCAGATTAAGGCTGCCACACTGGCGGTAATGGGTGAGGCCATAGAAGTACCGCTGTAAGATACATAGCCTCCGTCTTTGGTTGTGCTGTAAATATTATTACCTGGAGCCGAAATATCCACCCAGTCGCCGTAATTGGTAAAACCCGTAGCCGCATTATCGTCTTCCTGTGTTGCGGCAACAGCAATAATATCTTCACGACCGGTAAGATAATCGCTGGTCTCATTGCCACTATTACCAGCTGCCACAAAAATCAACCGTTTAACCGGCGCGCCTGACTGGGGTGTGGTTGTATCATACAAAAAGAGGTTCACAGCATCATTTAAAGCGCTGGTTTCCGAGGATCCCCAACTGCAGCTTGCAATACAGGCGCCGTTTTCTGCCGCATACTGAAAAGCCTGAGCTGCAAAATCCATGGAAACACGGCCGGAAGGAAAATCATCCCAGCCAATACGCAGAGCCATAACTTTCACGCCATTTCCATTTCCATCAACATCTTCGCCCCAACCGCCGGCAGCGGAGCAAACACCTACCCCATTATTGTTAATGGCGCTTACGTTACCAGAACAATGGGTACCGTGGCCGTTGCTATCTCTCGGATCATTGTCCGCTGTATCATAATCATCACCCAAATTCAAGAGATTCGGGTTACCGGTTACAAAATCCCAGCCAACCCAGTCATCAGCAAAACCATTGCCGTCTTCGTCCAGCGTGGAAGTGGTATCGCCTACCTCGGCCTGATTGATCCAAATATTTCCCCGGATGGAAGTGCGATCCGTTTCATCAGCCAGCGCCCCGGCCAGATCATGGTGAAACCATTCCACCCCCGTATCCATGACAGTTACAATTATGTTGGGATTTCCGGAGCCAACATCCCAGGCTTCCGGCGCATCAATATCCGCATCATTGGATTGCGTAATATGCCACTGCTGAGAAAGTTTAGGGTCATCGGGCGTTGCATAGATTTTGTGAATAGGAATACGTTCAGCAACAATCACCGAAGACAATTCAGTATATTGTTTTACAATGCTTTCCAATTCTGCTGAAGCCGGGAGATATACATTAAACCATTGATTCAGTTCAGCAGCAGACGGTTTATCCACGTGGCGGAAAAGAGGAGTGATTTTGCTTATATTATATTCCTGATTTAACCGATCTATTTCATGAATTCCTGTTAAACCATTGTTTAAATCCTGAATATTCATATTTTGTAAAGCTTCGGCTGTAAATTTAATACTAAACTGATAGGCTTTATAGCCAACCAACGAACTTTCTGCCCAAAGCTGTACCACTCCGGTTATAACCAATACAGTTACAATAAACCATCTGCGCATGCTCACTCCTTTTAAGATTAAAATGAATTCTGATAACTATAAATTCCTTATTTAAAAAAATTTTGTTTTATTACACAATCCCCTGATTTAGTTAAAAACACTGCGTCGATTAAAAACCATGGTTTTACCGAATCAGCACCATTTTTCGGATTCGGCTTTGTCCGCCGGTTCGCAATTGGTAATAATAAACACCACTGACTAAGCCGGAAGCGTCAAAGATAACGGAATGCTGGCCGGACTCCTGTTTTTGATCGACCAGAATAGCCACTTTCTGCCCCAGCGTATTATAAACCGTCAATTTAACATTACTGTTAACGGGTAACTGATAACTAATAACTGTAGTAGGATTAAACGGATTGGGATAATTTTGATTCAATGCAATGGATTTAGGCGCATGACCTTTGCCCCTATCTATAGCGGACGGTCCGTCACTGTAGGATTCTATGCGAAGTTCATCCAAATACCAGCCATCGCCATTGGTATTCTGATCGCTGTTCAGTTCAAACCGCAGATAAAAAGTACTCGCACCGCTATATTCCGTTAAATCAAATTCTTCGTCCACCCAATTATTTTCTGTACCGTCATAGCCGTATTCCGAGCTGCTCTGCTCTCCCTTTCCGCTCCCCTGTACCGTATATTTTCCCTCAATGGTAGTCCAGTTGGAACCATCCTGCGAAACACGTACTTTGGCAAAATCCCATTCTGACTCAATGTCCCATTTGGTTGCAAAACGCAGATAAAGCGCATTAGCTGTTGGCAGGCTAATGGGATTGAGTAAGGTAAGCGCGTTGGATTCTTCATCATGATAATTCCCCACCGGACTGTCTGTAAACGCATACTGCCCGGAAGCCTGATCCAACGAAGTTACATTCCAGTGGATGCCAGTATCCCAATTAGTCGTACCACTCTCTGCGCTGTCGGCAAATACAATTTCCGGCGTTCCGATCACCAAATCGTCTATGGTATAATCGGTTGAAAGGCCGTTATCCGAAACCGTTAGGGTGAATGAAGCCTTATACCCGGCCGGAGTGGTGCCCGCTATCTGAATAGTAAATGAGGCGGACTGAATTTCCGCACCGGAAGCAAGGTTTACCGGAGTCGTTGGCTGATCGCTGAGCACCGTGATATTGGGATCCGTGCTGCTTAGGGTCATGCTTACATCTCTTGATGCCCCCTGCCCAATATTTTGAATCGTAAAAACGAGATCGGCTTGTTCACCCGCATCCACATATCCGTTGTAGTTTCCTTTATCCTGCACTGTATACGACTTATATTTCGCATAGCCTCCGGCCACACGCGCTACATAGGTATTGGGATACACATTTTCTTCTGCCAGTGGTATGATTCGGCTTTGCGGAGGCCAAAACCCGTCTGCGTCCGTACCCACTTCCGGAGTAAATGCAAATATTTTATTTTTACTCCCCTGCTCGCCGTACATCCAGTCGTCCGAATCGCCGTTCACCAAATACCCCACGGTTTGGTTGCCTGTACCATAGGTATAATGATTATACTGCGTCATATCCGCACCATAAACATCATAGGTCAAAGAATCGGGTGTTTTAAAATCACTGATATACCCCCAGGGCACAATCAGTAAATCGGAATAGGTATGATAATTAAGCGCCAGGATAAAATGGCGGCTTTCACAAAAATCACGGATGGCCTGCGTTTCCGGTTCGGAAAAAGCATAAGGGCCACGATAGGTATCGCTGGAAGGGTCGGGACTGGAACCGCTGTTATCGTATCCCCATTCATAGCCGTAATTTCGGTTTAAATCCACACCATAGGAACCATCCCCGTTATTACGCCGGTTTTTCCGCCAGTAGCCGCCGCCATGGGGATCGGTTTGCTGGTTGTAGAGATAGCCGTCCGGATTGACCACCGGAATAAAGAAGAGCTCCCGGTTATCAAGTAAATAGGTTATTTCCGCATCCGTTCCATACTGTTCCAGGATATGATCCATAAAATAGAGCAACTGCATAATGCTTTCCGGCTCTCTGGCATGGTGCAGAGCTGTGTACAACACTTCCGGTTCATCTTCATCCACGGTTGGATTGGCTGAAATCTTAACCATCCACAACGGATTGCCCTCTTCTGTACTGCCAATCGATGTTTTTTGGGTGATTAAATTGGGATAATTGAGATACATGGAATCCAGTTCCGTTTCCACCTCACTAAAGGTGTAATAACCACCCATACTACCGTACTCAAATCCGGCGGGCGTATCCGTTGTTTTTTGCGGACTCTCCGACGCGGAACGCTCTTTAAAGGCTTTGTTTAAATCGGGAACTAATACAGTAAATGGCTGGCCGCTTTGTTTTAAGATTTCCAATTCCGTATTATTCAGCACTACATTTAAATCGAATCCGCCGGTCGGATTTTTTTCTCTGTGCGCATGATCGAATAGCAAACCCTGATCAGCCAAAACGGCAATTTCGTCCGCTTTCTGAAAATGAATCTGTACTTTACTGTAAACCGGGCGCTCTGCCCAAAGTATGTTGGATAAAAACAAAATTAGCAGGCTGCTTATTACAATCGCCCTCATTTCACGGTTCTCCACTTGGTTTTTAGTAAAGGGAAAACTAAAGGTTA
>JANTHG010000024.1 GCA_024762535.1 Calditrichaceae bacterium | reverse complement strand
CCGGGTGGCTGACGCATGGCACAGCCGGAGAAAAGGAAAATCGATAAAAAGAGAAATAGAGCCAGTACGATTAACTTCATCTTGTTCATGTTTTAAATTCGCAAATAAAGCGATTAAGCGCAAGACATAGAAAGGAAACCGGTAAAATAAAAAACGCCGGATATACCGGCGTCTTTGTTACTACAATTCTTTGATGCGAGCGGCCTTACCGCGTAAGTTACGTAGGTAGTAAAGTTTTGCGCGACGAACCCGTCCGCGACGCAGAACTTCAATTTTTGCCAGACGCGGAGAATGCATCGGGAAAATGCGTTCCACACCGACACCGTTGGAAATTTTCCGAACAGTAAACGATTCGTTTATGCCGCCGCCTTTAATTTTTATGCATACACCCTGAAAAATCTGAATACGCTCTTTATCACCTTCGATAACGCGTACATGCACGGCAAGGGTATCTCCGGCACGAAATTGAGGAATATCCGTGCGTAACTGATTTGCTGTAACCGTATGTAAGATGTCCATAGCCAATTCTCACTTGTTTTATTTAATTGATTTTAGATAATTTTTATACAATTCGGGACGGCGTTCTTGCGTAATCGTTTCACGCTGCTTCTGCCGCCACTGTTCAATATGCGCATGATTACCCGAAAGCAGCACTTTGGGCACTTCTTTTTCTTCGAATATCTCCGGTCGGGTGTAATAAGGAGCGTCCAGAAGATTATCCGAAAAGGAATCACTCCAGGCCGACTCTATATCTTTAATCACACCGGGCAAAAGCCGTACAATGGAATCTACCACTACCAGAGCGGCAATTTCACCGGAGCTTAACACAAAATCCCCGATGGATATTTCCGATACATCAAAAAGCGCATGTATCCGTTCATCAATCCCTTTGTAATGACCGCAGATAAAAATTAAATGCTCTTTAAGGCTGAGCTCTGTAGCCACTTTTTGGGTAAGGGTTCGCCCGCGCGGTGAAGTTAACAGAATATCAGCATCCTGTTCGGGATATGTTTTAAAAATATCCCGTAAAGCGCGCGCAATGGGTTCCACCTTAAGCACCATTCCAGGACCGCCGCCATAGGGATAATCGTCAATGGTGCGGTGCCTGTCATCGGTGTAACCCCGCAAATCGTGTAATTCAATTTCCACAATCTGCTTCTGACGACCGATTTTTATAATGCTCTGATTAAGCGGTTCTTCCAGTATCCCTGGAAAACCGGTGATTATATCGATACGCATATCAAAGAACGCTATTCCAACAAGCCTTCCATCACATGGATGGTCATGCGCTTGTTTTCTAAGTCTACTATTTTAACCACATCACGAATGGCCGGAATCAGATGACGATCTCCCTGGGTTGATTCCAGTTCGTACACATCGTTTCCGCCAAAATTTTCAACATTCGTAATCTTGCCAAGCAACTGGTCCTGCTCGTTAAATACATTCAGCCCAATCAGGTCATGAATATAATATTCATCTTCTTTCAGGTCCTGCAGCTGTTCCGCTTCGATATACAATTCTTTGTTTCTAAGCAAAGCGGCCTGTTCCACGGTTTGAATACCGTTAAAACGCAGGTAAACAAATTTGTCCGAAAAACGAACCTGTTCAACCTGAAAGGATTCCCATTGTTGCCCGTTTTGGATGAAAAGGGTTTGCAGTTCTTTAAAGTGCTCGGGAAATGAAGTAATGATCGACACCTTAAGTTCACCTTTTAGCCCTCTTGGCTTTAACACCTTTCCAACCAGATACATAAGAGATTATTCGAGAATTTCGAGTACAGCGCGTTTCCCTGCTTTGGCCGATGCAGCTGATAACAGGGTACGGATGGATTTTGCCGTTTGGCCGCGTTTCCCGATCACTTTACCAAGATCGCCGTCACCGACACGTAATTCATAAACAGTTACGCGTTCGCCTTCTACTTCCGTTACTTCCACTTCTTCGGGTTTGTCCACCAAATGTTTAGCGATGAATTCTACAAAATCTTTCATTTCCACGACTTACCTCCGTTTTGTAATAACTCTATCAGTCCGTCTCGCGCCCATAGGTTTCGAATACGCTCTGCGAATGTTCCTTATTCGGCTTTCGGTTCTTCCGTGGTTTCTTCTGCTTTTTCTTCGGTTGCTTCTTCAACTGATTCTGCTTCAGCTGTTTCTGCTTCGCTTTCCATGGCTTCCGCCTCGGCAGCCTTTGCTTCTTCTTCGGCCTTTTTCTGTGCTTCTGCTTCTGCTTTAGCTTTTTCTTCGGCATTGGCATTGGCCAACCGTTCGGCACGCGCTACCTGCAAGGCTTCCCATTTTGCAAATTCTTCTGCAATTTTAGCCTCATCAGCACCATGTTTCATCAGGTCCCATTTCAGCCACAGACCTTTGCGTTTAAATAAACTTCTTACCGTATCGGTAGGCTGAGCGCCATTACCTAGCCAGTAGTATACACGATCTTCTTTCAATTCCACTTTATGTGGTTTAGACATGGGATCGTAGGTTCCTATCGCTTCAATAAACCGGCCGTCACGCGGGAAGCGGCTGTCTGCCACTACCACACGATAGAATGGATTTTTTTTCTTGCCCATTCTGCGTAATCTCAACTTAACTGCCAATTCTTACCTCCGTAAAGTTAATCCATTCAGGCTAAACCAAAGGGCATTCCACCGAATCCCTTTAAGGATTTGCCTTTCATTTGTTTCATCATTTTTTTCATTTGCTGGAACTGGCTCATGAGCTGATTCACATCCTGTACGCGGGTACCGCTACCCATGGCAATTCGTTTACGCCTGCTTCCGTTTAAAATTTTCGGATTTAAGCGTTCTTCCTTTGTCATGGAATTGATAATGGCTTCCACACGAACCAGTCCGCGCTCATCAACCTGGGCATTCTTTATTTGCTTTCCCACACCGGGGATCATCTTGAGCAGAGATTCCAGCGAGCCCATCTTTTTAATTTGCTGAAGCTGATCCAAAAAGTCTTCCAGATCAAACTCAGCCCGTTTTAATTTTTCTTCCAGCTTTTTTGCTTTGGCCTGATCGATGCCATCCTGAGCTTTTTCGACCAGCGTCACCACATCGCCCATCCCCAATATGCGGGAAGCTATGCGGTCCGGATGGAACTGCTCCAGTTCATCCATTTTTTCACCGATACTAATGAATTTTATCGGCTTACCGGTTACAGCCCGGATAGAAAGCGCAGCGCCGCCACGGGCGTCGCCATCCATCTTGGTTAAAACCACTCCGTTAAAATCCAGTTTCCCGGCGAATTCCGATGCTGTGTTTACCGCATCCTGACCCGTCATACCATCTGCAACAAACAGAATTTCATGCGGACGCACCCGGCTCTTTACGCGAACCAGCTCATCCATCATTTCCTGATCAATATGCAAACGACCGGCGGTATCTAAGATAATAGTATCACAAAACTGCTGACGGGCGGCACTAATCGCGTTAAACGCAATTTTAACCGGATCGCCAACACCTTCATCATACACCGGCACATCGAGGCTGCGCCCCAGAACTTTTAACTGTTCAATGGCGGCAGGCCGATATACATCGGCGGCAACCAGCATGGGTTTGCGTCCACGTTTCTTTAAATATTTGGCCAGCTTTCCGGCAAATGTCGTTTTCCCGGATCCCTGCAGCCCACACAACATGAGGATTGTCGGCGGAATGCCTGCAGTTTTGATGTCCATGGTCGAAATGCCAAGCAGCCGCACCATTTCGTCATGAACGATTTTGACAATCATCTGGCCGGGTGTAACGGAACGCAACACCTCTTCACCAACGGCTTTTTCCTGAACCGCGGCAATAAAATCTTTGACGACTTTGTAATTTACATCCGCTTCCAACAGAGCACGCCGGATCTCTTTTAATGAGTCGGCGATATTCTCTTCTGTCAGTTTTCCGTATCCGCGCAGTTTCTTAAACGCGTTTTCCAGCTTCTGTGTTAAGTCTTCTAACATTTCCTACCGTGGTTCCATGCCGTTTTTATTATGACCGCTAAATGTAATGAATTTGGTTTGCCATATCAAGTGGATGCGCCGCTTTTCTGATAGAGTGTACAAAAGCTGCCGTCTGTCCCCTGACGATGGGGATAGGTATGGATGCGTCCGTCTTCTTCGAAGGGCTTTAATTCTTCCGGAACCGGCTGCCGTTCAAACTGCCCGCTGTGCGCGGCTTCGAAGGTTGCGCAGACCGCCTCATTTTCTAAAGAATCCAATGTACAGGTGCCATACGAAAGCATCCCGCCGGGACGTACGGCTTCGGATGCTTCCTCTAAAATCGCCTGCTGCAAAGTGCTAAAGCCGCTTATTTCTTCCAGAGTGCGCCGCCATTTAATATCCGGATGTTTACGAATTACGCCTAATCCTGAGCAGGGCGCATCCAGTAAGATTTTACTAAACACCGGTTTAAAGGGCAGCTGTCGCCCGTCCGCACACACAAAATAGGCCCCGGACAGACCGCGCCGCTGTACATTGGCTTTCACCTGTTTTAATCGCTGGATGTCTGAATCCGCGGCCACAGTCATTTGCGGTTCACGTTCTAAAATTTGCATATATTTACCGCCCGGCGCTGCGCACACATCTAATACCAGGTCCTCTTGCTGCGGCATTAACCAGCGTACGGGAATCACAGCGCTTTCATCCTGCACCGAACACAAACCTTCTTCCAACCAACCGTTGGCCATGATTTGCTGTATGGCTTGTGTGGAAATCACATTATCGAAATAGCGCGAAGGCTGCCAGGCAATGCCGGCCTCATTTAGACGTTTTTTAAATTGTTCTGCAGAAATCCGGTCTTCATGAATCGTCAGGTCGAATACCGGCGGCTGATTTAAACTGGCGCACAACCGCTCGGCTTCTTCTGCCCCCCATTGTGCAGCCCAGCCTTTTACCAGCCAGAGCGGAAAGGAATAGGTAACGCTGATGCGATCCAAAGGATCCCGGATCACTTTGGACGGATCCAATGTTTCCGCTTCCCGCAAATAGGTGCGCAGTAATCCGTTAATCATTCCTGCTGCCCGATGCCCCACTTTTTTTCGTGCCAGCTTTACATATTCATTAACAGTGGCTCGCGCCGGAATGCTGTCCATAAAACAGATTTCGTACAAAGCCAGACGTAAAATCACTTTGGTTTTGGACAACATTTTTTTGAATTTACCGTGGTAAAGACGGGCACTGATCCAATCCAAATAAAGCAAGTGACGGGTTGTTCCCGAAACAAGAGAGCGGATAAAGCTGCGGTCACGCTGTTCTATGGAAGAGGTATTTAAGGTTTTTAAAAAGAGTTGGTCTAAACGCGCGCGGGTTTGCTCGAACTCCAAAGCGATGTGATAAGCGCTTTCCCGGGGTGAACTCATGATGGGCCTTTATCAGAATGCAATAGAGAAATGGGCTTTAATGAAGCGGTCAGCCGAAACCAGTGATGATGACTGAAAGCGCAGGTTCCAGGCATGCGCCTGTTTAACTTTACGATTATGCACCCGCGCCAGATACAGGGCGTGTAAACCGCTCGCGATATGGTTTAGCACCACGGCTGCCTGAAAATAGACAACCCGCGCAGCCACTTCGTTGGCATGCAAACGATTGGCATCGTAGGTAATGCGGTTTTGATGTACATCCCAGGACCAGTAATTTTGCTGATTTTCTTCATACATGGCCTCAAAATAGCGCTGACGCGCCCGCTGCTCGTTAAAAGCGTAAATATTGTCATACTTTCCGATGTCCGTCCAGTATTGTTTGCTTTTACCTTCCGGATTTACCTGTGCATGCTGTACCGCGTAGGTCTGATAATCTTTTACCAACTGATCGTGATAAGCATCGTTAGCAAACATCCCCAGCCAGATCAGAGCCTCGGATGAAAGGAAGAGAGCCGCCGATGTATGCTCACCCATATATAACTGGCCGCTGCCGGGCAACACCAGGCTTAACAGTAAAGCGGTACCAGCGGATTTTTCCTGATCTGGTTTTTCCGTCTGCGTAGAATCCGACGTGTTAAAATGCGGATGGACGGCTAGCGGAGTTCCCTGCTGCGCCTTAAGCGGCAGAACTAAGACAATAAGCGCTAAAATAATCAATTGTTTCATAAAGATATCCATTTATCCCAAAAGTGTTTTTACCTGTTTGGTTACCAAATAATATTCAAACCATACGTAGTTGCATAGCCATATCCGGTAAATTGCTGCTTCACCCGAAAAGCGTAGCCTATTTTCTTATTATTGCTTTTCACGGTCCAGGCCGCATCAAATAAACTGGCCAAATGATTAACCATTACCAGCTTCAGCATATTGCCGGCCACGTCATAATAGCCATTACTCCGGTCGCGCATATCCCGGTAGGTAGAAATATGGTCTGTGGTATGCAAAATATTAGCCTGTTCGTCGTAATAATCGAAACTGGGCGCATCATCCCAGCCCACGCCAAACTGGTGTAAATATTTGTAAATCATCTCGTAATATTGCTGGGTTTTGGTGGTCGGCAGGGAATGGGTGCCTATAGCCGATTCCATTTCGCGCAATTCATTGCGTACCGTCGGATTATTGTAATCGTCGTCTAAAATGATGTGGTCTGCTCCCACATGTAATTCGCTTCCGTTCCAGGCACCCCGCTCAACGGCTTTTTCATATATTTTGGACCAGTATTTTTGTTCGCTCCAGTGCACATCGCCAAAAGCACGCATACGGGTATCTTCATCTTTGGCTTTGCCGTTATACACATAGTTCACGCTCCACAAGGCCGCCTCGATCCCCACAAACAGGACTGCTTTCCAGTAACTTTTGGCATAGACTTGTCCGGCACCCGGCAGAATAGCGGAAAACAAAGCCGCCTTTACAGCAGATTGCTTTTGCATGGTTTGCTGCAATTCCGGAGTATTTTCGTCTGCAGCCTTAGCCTGCATCGCGTATTTTTCCTGATTGTACGGAAGCTGCGTTTGGGTTGAATCTGCAGCAAAAAGTGTTGCCGCGAGTACCAGGGAAACAAATATTAAACGAGCTAATTTTTTCATTTAAAACCTCATATATAATATGTAACAAAACCGGTTAAAAGCGCTGCACCAGCCGGCTTAGTTTTTCACGAATATCAAACTCGTACAGCAGTCCAAAATAGTAACGCCAATCCTGGGGGTAGCGCACTAAAATATTACGCGATCGATCATAATTTTCCGCCGCATCTAAGGGATAAACCGCCTCAGCAAATAACCTCGTAGGAAACAGAGAATAGGAAAACGCATCGAGACGTAGTTGCAGCCCCACATCCCGTTTAAAATCCGAAAATTTCAGATTTGTATTATCGGACCAGGCATTACCGTAATCGTAAAACACGCCAAAATAGAGCTTATCCAGATACCAGTCGCCGAATTGAATATCCATATTCCGCCACAAAGGGAAACGGTATGCGGCACTGACAATAGCTTTATAACGCCCTTCCAGACTAAAATAAGAATAACCTTTCATGCCCAGCAAACCACCGGCGTACAGGTCAAAAAAACTGTCCACCGTACGATCAATATAACCGCCGCGCAGGCGCAGGGATAATCCGTGCGAGGGGAAAAGCGGATTCCTGAAATATTTTTCCGCATCCAATTCCAGTTGATTAAAGAAATAAATATCGTAAATCTCTTTTAAACCGGTAGTGCTGATGGCAAAATTGGACAGGAATTGATTGTATTCCAGTCCGTATTTTAAATGAACAAAATAGCCGCCCGTAGGATTAATAGCTCTGTCTTTATCCGGATGGATGTGATCGGCGGTTAAACCGATTTCCAGCGCCTGGCCTTTTAAATAGGTGTACTGAAAGGTAAAGGGATATTCCCATTGCTGCCGGTAAGCGTCCCACAATTGTTTCTGGTCAATTTTAGCCGTATAACGCCGCCACACATATTCCGCTTTGTAATCCACAAAATGGAACAGGCGGCCGGAAAGTCCGGCATGTACTTCCGTTAAATCGAAATTTATATCACGGTGATAGGTGTTGGCATAATTCCCGCGCGAGACTACCAACGTGTCATTTTTGATGTTGGCGGAAATGTTGTAGGCTTCCACAAAGAGAGTCGGCTCGAATTCTTTCATCTCGAAATAGCCGTATAAATCGTAGTCCCAGTCTTTATTCACCGCGGCTCCGGCCACTAAGTTGTATTTATTGAGCACATCGGCAGATGTTAAAAAGAATCCCGGTTTAAACGTACCGTAGTCAATCCATAAACGCGGCAAAATATGAATATCCGTAAACACCTGTTTATAGGGACGAATGGCGGGTGTTACGATCAGTGTATTGTCAAAATTTTTCTCAGGAATGCTCTGAATATAGTCATCCCGGTAACGCGCGTTTGCCGGATTAAGAGGCTGTGGATCATCTAAAGTGTAAATCTGATATTTCAGACTGTCGTACAAAGCATAAACAAGCTGTTCGGAAGCATTTACCGCAGGCATCATGGCGCCGCCCGTTACATTGGTCAGCAAGTCGGTTTTTCCGGTTTGCAGGTTACGGCGGTATATATTGTAAATACCGGTTGTACTCGCCGCATAGTAGAGATAAGGTGAACCGGCCGGTACAAAGGGATACCGCAGTTCTTCTTCGGCAGTTAAAAAGAGGCGGAATTTCTTTTGGCGCAAATTGTAGGAAGCGATATTCCGGCCATATTCCACAGCGGTATCGAAAAAGATAACGCTGTCTTTGTTACTCCAGCGTGGATGAAAAATCTGCCGTCCCTGTTCAAAAGCCAGTAGCTGGGTTAATCCTTTCCCGTTGTATGTTACAGGCCGCCACTGGTCTTCATCCGTCTGAGTAGAGTCACTCAGCTTTCCGGTTTCGCGGTTAAACCAGGCCTTTTGAGCCGGATCGTCCTGCAACGAATCCGATAGCTGCAGCACATTCAATTGTGTCAAGCCGTTGGTGGCGCTCACAAAACAGAGCCGTTTACCGTCGCGACTAAAATCGGGATTGGTGCCGCGCAAATTATAAGTTAAACGAATTTCTTCATTGGTTTTGAAATCGTACACATACAAATCATTAAAGGAAGAGCCGTGTTTGTTCCTGTCCTGCCCGGCATAGGCCAGATAGCGGCCGTCCGGCGACCAGCTTAAAGAAGAAGTAACGCCTTGTCTGATTGCTCTTTTTTTACCACTTTTTACACCAAATAAAATGAGCTTATTTTTAGAAAAATAGTCTTCGCCTTTATTGGACACATACGCTATTTTGGAACCATCCGGCGACCAGACCGGATAAAGATTAGCGCTGCCTTCGGTTTCGAGCGGTCGGCCCGTTACCAGATGCTGACGGATGATTTTGGTTTCCGCTGTGTAAGCCATTTGCAGCGAATCCTTCCAGTTCGCATACAGAGAATCTGCGGGAAAACCGGTCGCCTCCCGCAGGGCGCTTCCAAAGGTAAATTCGTCCCAGCGCGAAGCCTGCGCCGTTATTTTTTTAAGCACCGATTCACCAAAACGCCGCGCCAGATAATTCACAAAGGAAAAGCCCTGGTTGTAAGAGGATTCATTGCCCTGACTTCCCTTTCCGAATACGCTCATAGCGCCGTAACTGAGCAATTGATTGTGCAGAACCCGGTCACGCAAAATCATCTCACGGTGCGGGTCGCGATAGTCGTAGCGGCTGCCGTTCACCTGATGCTGCGCCGTGCCTTCGGCAAACCAGACCGGCAGAATAATCGAGCTAATCGGATAAACCATCAGGGTGTTGGGAAAACCGCGCACCACATCTTTGCGCCGTTCCTTTTCATACGAAAATACCTGCAAAAATCCAAACGGTACGGTAAGACTGGATTTCATCATCTTCTGGATGGAAATCATGTGTGTAAATTCATGCGTTACCACATTGCGCAGCCAGTTGGTGGTACCGCGCATAATATAATCCAGATTCGAAGCCCAGATATCAATTTTATTATCTAAAAAATAGGCGCCGCCATTGGAATAATCATCCGTATCCCGAATTACAAAATTGATTTTGGATTTAGGTGTGTAGTTGTAAATACCGGTTACGTGTGGATAAATATCTTCGGCAATCTTAGCCACCAACAGCGCCGTACGTTGCGTACCGTTGGTAAAATGAACCGTAAAATGGGGCGTATCAAAAGATTTCCATTTAAGTTCCGGATGGTTGTATTCAAAAAACTGCGCCTGCAACCCCACACCAAGCAGGAATACAAGCAAAGTTGTTTTTAAGAAGAATTGTTTTCGTGGGAATCGTACTCGCATGCGTTATACCAGATTCTGTTAGTGAACCACCATAATTTTAATAATTTTATTGGCGCTGAGTTTAGCGGAACGCGCCTCAACCCGGCACAAGTAAATACCGGACGCCACATCACGGACATCCCAGCTGATTTCATTATCCACACCGCCCGTTCCCGGTCCGCCAAAAGTGGCCACCGGCATACCGGATACATCGAAAATGCGGATGGTTACTGTGGCTGCTTCATTCAGATAATAATGAATTTTAGTCTGATAACCTGTGTTGGGATTGGGATAATTAAATACCCGCGCGGCCGGCATCAGAGAATTACTAAGAGCAGAATAGGCCTGAGATGCGGTAAGATAAATATTTTTGGAAGGCGAATTGCTTTCCTGCGCCCAAACAACAGAAGGATCATTTTCTTCCACATCCAGCTGCCAGGCATAAACCGAACCCTGATTGGTAACAGCAATCAGTTCCAGACCGTTGTCATCGTCCAGTTGCACAACCTGCGGCGTTTCGGAAAGCGTCCCGCCGGTAGTGAGCGGAAAGCCCGGCAACGCTTTACCATCGCGGTTTAGCGCGAAAATATTACCCTGATCCGAGGCGGCAATCACATCCAAGGAACCGTCGCCGTCCACATCGAGTATCAACGGACTGCCTACCAGTGTTTCATCTGTCAACAGCCTGGGCCGCAGCGGAAAGCCGGGTAAGGAAACCCCATTGGCATTAAAACCATAAACACCGTCCGCCTGATTGAATACAATATCGGATTGCCCGTTCCCGTTTATATCGGCAAAGGCAAACGCTCCCACAGGCTGCACAGAACCAGGCCAGTCGTACAATAGCGATGTATCGGATAGTGCGTAAACAGCCATTTTCTGTTCAGTAGCCCGGTATAAAATGAGCGCAGGCTGACCGGCCGCTATGGGCGCCACAGCTGCCTGTTCCGCTTCTTCCGGTAAGTTAAAAACATCACCAGATGAATTGAGCAGTACAGCGGAACTTTCGGGACTCTTTCCGCTGCGCAATTGCGGCAATCCACTCACATCAAACACATAGGTGCTGTCGTTAGCGCAGTGCACGGCCACATTTCCTTTGGCAAACACAGGGCCGGACTGAATGGCCGCCGGTAAAACGCTTATGTGAACCGCTGTAAGGCTGTTTGCCGTACATTCAAAAAAGGTTAAACTGTCCCCGGAAGCGGCAATGAGCACATCATATTGTCCATTATCATTTAAATCGCCCAAAGCCAAACGCGGCCTCTGCGATGGATTGACCCGAGCGGCCGGTTCATTTGCATTCCGGTAAACACCGCTGCCGGAACCGTTAAGCGTGAATAAAAGGCCCCGGGAGTTGAGCGCAAAAATCACATTTTCAGTGCGCCCTTCCGGAATACCGCTAACGTAAGCAACGCTACCGGATACGGTGGTGGAATCGTTATACAGACTTGCGGGGAATCCCTGTTGCAGCCATTCCCACGTAAAATTAAAATACATCACATCCGATTGGTTGCCGGTAAATCCGCTCAGCTTAATATGAGAAAAAGCCAGGTCGCGATTGCTGCGGGTTGCCGGAGTGGAAGCAGAGGAAAATTCGTTTTTGTACAATTCATATCCGTCCAAACCTTCCGGCCTGTTGCTGAACCAGAAATCCGCAAACCAGCCCAGCTCTTTTTGAAAACCGGCATCCAAAAGCGTGTAACTTTGTCCGATATCTTCCGAGCCGTCCGCTTCTTCAATATCCACAGCCCGTAAATCAGGGTCATCATTAATGGCGCCTGTGGCGCTGCGTTCGCGAATGAGCCGGTCATCCACATGCCAGATTAAAATTCCGGCGCCGGGCAGTCCCCAGTCGTAATCCGGCACGGAAAGCAGCACACCGCTTTGACCGATTTCAATCTGATCGCCAAATTTTGTTTTTAATAATTCCAGGTAGGTGGGCACATCGTCACGATCTGTTAAAAGCTCATCATATAACGAATCCAGGTTCACAGACGCATCCCCGCGATTCTCCAGCAAATAATATTCATCTTCATTGATTGGAACTTTTACCAGTGTTGGAAAAGCAGAGGGTTCGTCACTTCCGAGGCGTTTCAGGCCCACACTGTTTTGCGGATGCGTTAATACCAGCGGTTGGTCCCAGCCCAGCTTAAAGCGGGAATACGCTCCAGGCGGCGAAGGGATGAGACCGTTCAGATTCATCAGCCCCACATCCATCAAGCCAAAACGGCCCACGCCCGTACGTTGTTTGGACGGACTGAACAAATCGTACAAACCGAGGTAACTGCCAATATTGGAAACAAACATTCCGGTAAGCGCCAGGGCATATCCTTCCTGATTGAGCGTTTCCGGCAAAATGATACCGTGATCCACGTACTGTCCGTTACCGACATCCACGCCAGGGAAAGCGGTTCCAAAAATGCTTTGCAGAAATTTAGACGTTACATAAAGGGAAGAAATATCCTGTGGCGTGGGATCGTAGCCCACATCAATATCTTTGCCTACACCCGCATGAAAAACCACTACGAGGTCGTACTGCGAAAAATCGATGCTGTCCGCACCTTTCTTAGCCGCTTCAATCGCATCTTTAAAGAGATTAGCCAGTCCTTCATTAATCTGATCACTACTTGTATTGGGATTATATGCGCCCATTTCCCTAGGTAGGCGAAACGCTGCCTTTTCCGCAGAAGGAAACACATCACCGGAAATGCTTAAATTACCTTGCGATACTTTGGAATAATAATTGGCAGCCGCTCGTATCTGATCCTGAAAATAAAGACGATTGTGCGGAGCCGGATCGATGGCGTAAGGATCGGTGGTAACGGAATCCACCATAAACAGGCCATTGCCTGTGGTGAGCTCGTTTTGATCCGGTTGGAATTCAACGCGCAGCGCACAAATGCGAATGGATTGTGATGTGCCTTGCCCCATAGCTGTTACTGCCAACAGCATGGAAAAGAAAATGCTCAGGATTACTTTCAAATGTCTGGCTCTCCGGGAAAATCGGTAAAAAGAAAAAAAGGGAACCGGGGTTCCCTTTTAAAATTAGAAAGAAACACCAAGAGAAAAACGCATGGTGTCGGACAGCGGATGATCTTCGGCCGCTGAAATGTAGCTGAAATCAATATCAAATATACTGTAGCCAATACCGGCACCCACTGTCAGGAACTTACGTGCGCCATAGCGGGGGTCTTCATAAAAATATCCACCGCGTAATGCAATAAGGCTTCCATAACGATATTCCAGACCAAAGGATTGTGTAAAACGCCCGATGCGTTCACTCACAGAACCTTTCACCCAACTGGAGTAAAACACAGCTGTAAACACATCATCCGAAGTGCCGTCTTTGTATTTTTTTACCAACAATCTGTTTAAATCGTAAATCACGGTAATTTTGTTAAAGCCGTCGTCATAGGCATTCACCGCTAATCCAAAACGTAAATTGGTGGGCATGGGGTCCGCCTGATCGCGATCGATGTAGGTTACCTTAGGACCAAAGTTTGACAGATTAAAACCTAAACTTAAACGGTCATTCAAAAAATCATATTCCGGTGTCCAGAGCATACCCAAATCCACGGCAAAGGTAGTGGCGCGACCGTCGCGGTCTTCTGTACCCGGATTTACATTGGATAGATTACTTTGAACCAGCTTGGCGTTCAAACCGATGCTAACATTATCATATAATTTGGTCGCATATGCCACACTTAGCGCATATTCAAAGGAATCAAAAGTTCCCAGCTCGGCACCGGTTTCATCGGTCCAAACATTTTTTCCAAGATTTAAGTAGGTAATGCTGGCGCCAAGTGTTCCGATTTCGCCAAAGTCATAACTAGCCGCCATATAATCATAAAACAGATCGCTAAAATTAAATTGCGGCAACCATTTGGAATGCATAAAAGTAACCTGGCCATGGCGGGCATTTTCCGGATTATCATACTGGTAAGCCAGCCCTGCCGGATTCCAGAAAATAGCGGTGGCATCTTTTACCAGAGCCACTCCGCCTTCCCCCATACCGCCGCTGCGGGCGCCGGGTGCGATTAGTAAAAAAGGTACCGCTGCCTCACCCTGCGCAAATACGGGTGTGTGCTGAATAAATAATGCAGCCATTAACACTAACAGAAATGCTGTTTTCTTCATCTTTTTTTCTCCTAAAAAAAATACCGATCAACGGATTGTCTGCTTCAATCCACTAACCGGTAATATCTGTGCCGGGTACGTTTGTTAAAGGCAGACGAATCCTGTTATTTTGTATTCATCCATTATGTAAAAAGTTACCTTTAACAAACCGCTTATAAGCGTACTCCCGCATAAAATAAAATGTTGACGAAATATAAAAGCATAATTCCCACTTGTCAAGGGGAAAGCGCACACCTGTTAATAGGTCTCTGCTTCATCTATTAACATGATTGGAATATCATCTTCCACCCGAAAGATCAGGCGACAGTGTTCACAAATTAGTTTATCCTGCTTTTCGTCATACTTTAAATCGCCCTTGCATTTGGGACAGGCCAGAATTTCGAGTAAATCTTTTTCGACCATTTTTTTACCTTCTTGAGAATGTTATTTTCTTGCCGGATTACAATATCGTAACTCCGCCAGCCGAACTTCAATTCCCTTCAAAATACGGCTTTAATATATTTAGGAATCGTGCCGGAGGCCTTATGGCCTTATCATCTGCATTCATAAATCCGTGAATTGAATATCCCGTACTCAGTGGAGTGCCGTCGGAACGAGTCACTTCGTAATTAAAGCGGAATTTCGCCCGGGGGAATTCGGTCAGCGTACATTTAATATACAGAGTATCATCAAAGCGCGCCGGTTTATAATAGTGCGCATTCACCTCGATTACCGGAAGCAGAATGCCTTCTTTTTCCAGCTCCGCATAATTAATACCGAGCGCGTGCATCCATTCGATCCTTGCCAGCTCGAACCAGACAATATAACTGGAATGATGTGCAAATTTCATCTGGTCTGTTTCGGCGTAGCGTACTTTAACCTCACTGATGTGTTCGATCATTCTTTCCAGAAACCCATTTTACTGTATTTTTCCACACGCTGATCGATGAGCTCATCGGCAGGGATTTTCATTAGTTCTTTAATATTGCGTAAAATCGCTTTCTTCACATTGCTGATGGCTACTTCTTTAGCCAGGTGGGCACCACCCTGTGGTTCGGGAATAATTTCATCCACAACACCTAATTCTTTGGCGTCAATAGCCGTTACCTTCATGGCTTCGGCCGCTTTGGGCGCATGCACGGCGTCCCGCCATAAAATGGCGGCACAACCCTCGGGACTAATAACCGAATACCAGGAATTTTCCATCATTAAAATCCGATCCCCAACACCTATTCCAAGCGCGCCGCCGGAAGCCCCTTCCCCAATTACCACATTAATGATCGGGACCGGTAAATGGGACATTTTAAACATATTGTAGGCAATGGCCTGGGCCTGACCGCGTTCTTCGGCTCCCAGTCCGGGATAAGCGCCCGGCGTGTCGATCAGGGTAACGATGGGTTTGTTAAATTTAGCAGCCATTTCCATTACCCGCAACGCTTTGCGATACCCTTCGGGATTGGACATACCAAAATTTCGAAAGAGTTTTTGTTTGGTATCGCGTCCTTTTTGCTGTCCGACAATCACCAATGAGATATCATCGATTTGGGCAAATCCACTGACTATGGCCTTATCATCGGCGAAATAGCGATCGCCATGCAATTCTTCAAAATAACTGCACATTCCTTCCACATAATCCAACATATAAGGACGCAAAGGATGTTTAGCAAGCTGATAACGTTGCCAACGGTTCAAATTAGAAAAAATTTCTTTACGCAGTTGTTTTGATTTTTTTTCAAGGCGTTTTATGTCGTCTGTCAATTCAACACCGGTGGATTGAGCAAACTCTTTCATCTCTTTGATTTTATCTTCGAGATCAATGATCGGCTTTTCAAAATCAAGCGCAATCTTTTGCGGTTTTGAGGGCATTGGATTTTATCCTTTGTTGATTAAACTGTTTATACGCAGTTTCCAAACCAAAAACATAGCTTCCCACATGATATTTTTGGACAGCTTGGATTCTCCGAATTCCCGGTCAATAAAAATTATGGGAATTTCCTTAATGCGAAAGCCCTTTTTCCAGGCCTTAAAACTCAGTTCGATCTGAAAGCCATATCCGTTGGATTGAATGGTGTCCAAATCGATGGTTTCCAGAACCTCCCGCCTAAAACATTTAAAGCCACCGGTAGCGTCCCGGATGGGCAGGCCGGTTACAATGCGCGTATACACATTGGCGTAATAACTTAGCAACAAACGTTTTAATGGCCAGTTAACCACATTTACACCATTAATGTAGCGGGAACCCAGCACCAAATCATTTTCTTCGATAGCCTCTAAAAAATGGGGTACCTCTTTGGGATTATGGGAAAAATCCGCATCCATTTCAAAAATGTATTGAAATCCCTTTTCCAGCGCAAATTTAAATCCCGCAATGTAGGCGCGACCCAATCCTTCTTTTTTTGAACGCTCTAATAAATGAATTTGCTTCGATTCCTTTTGCATGTTTTTGATCAGATCCGCAGTACCATCCGGTGATCCGTCATCTACAAAAAGAATGTGAATATCGGGCTGATAGTCAAAGATCGCTTTAACCAGACGCTCCACATTTTCATATTCATTATAAGTTGGAACTACGATTACAGCCTGAGAGGCATCAAGCATCCTGTTTCATTTCCTTTTTTAATAAATCTAAAGCATCCCGTACCGTATGCGGTAACCACTGAATATTATTATACAATTTATCCAACACAAAAGACGAATTACCCGGGCGCGGCGCTTTTTGCTGGAATCCGGATGAGCTAACCGGTTCTATCAGATCTTTGTCCAGCTCAAATACATCGGCTATTATGAGTGCAAAGGCATAACGACTTAAGGCCTCTGGTCCGGATACATGAAACAAGCCATAGGCCTCTTTGTCAATCAGGCGATCAATGGCTTCGGCCAGATCAGGTGCATAAGTTGGATTTCCAATTTGATCTGTTACGACTTGTACATGCCGACCGGCTTGCAAACTCAGAACCAGCCAATTGACAAAACTGGATTTAATACCTATACCCGCTCCATAAAGAATTTGTGTCCGGGCTATAATATATTCCATATGAGAATTCCGAATGATATTTTCTGCTGCTAATTTACTTCGTGCGTAATTTCCCCGGGGATTAGGTTCATCTACTTCCCGATAGTCCCCACGTTCCCCATCAAATACATAATCCGTAGAGATGTGTACCAATAAAGGATTTTTCTCAAATGGAACTTCCAGAATATTTTCTACTGTTTTTACATTTACAGCCCAGCACTGCTCTTTTTCCTCTTCACAGCCATCCACATTCGTATAGGCTGCTGCATTTATTATAATGTCCGGTTTTACAGTTAGCAATAATTCACGAACTTCTTTACGTTTTGTTAAATCTACTTTATAATAGGGAATATCCAAATCTGTAATATAGGATGCCTTTTCAACAGAGGCATTAAAAATTTGCCCCTGTGCTGCAAATTGTTTCTGTAGCGACTGTCCTAACAATCCATTTGAACCTAAGATGAGTATCCTGCTCATTCTAATTCCTTTAGTGTTTTACATCTTCCTGTTTTGCAAGCGAAAAGGTGTGGGCAATCACTTCCAACTGATCGAGATACGGTTTTTTCTTTTTGGAAGGCGCACGCACTGCTATATCAATACAATATCTTTTTTCTGTTTTGCTATCCAGCCAGGTATATAACCGGAAGGGACCACCGACCATTAAAGAATCATTCCGCCAAAGTCCACTCATTTTCTGAGCCGGATGCCCTTCAAAATCCACCTTTTCTATGACTAAATCCTCGCTATCCACTATATCACCCTGATAATATTTACGGGCCATTGTATTGCGCAGATTCTGAATGGCGTCGCGTGACAGACTATCGGCCGTATTATTTTCTTCCCAAATGGATACCCAGCGATCGGGATTAATTCGGCGCAACCATACATAGTGCGCATCCAAATCCTGCAAAGCTAAAAAATAATCGTGCTGTACCCGCACACTCCAACCATAGTGTTTTTGAAGCAATTCTTCCAATTTTGTGTTTTCACCTTTTTCAAACATGCCCTTTTTAAGCCGGGCATAATATTTTTGTTTAAATGTTTTCAACATCTCTTTTTGGATGAGCGGGAACTGCTCGCGAAAGGCGGATATATTCTGCGCAAAAAAGATAATCCCGATTTGATCACGGGCAAACATATCATCATTAAACAAATAGAGGTATTTACCCGCAGCTACACCGTCTTTAAAGGTTTGGGGAAGATATTTCTGTAAATACAAGTCGGTTTCACCTTTGCCTTCCGCCAGGCCAATAAAAACAATATTCATGCGTGTTCGCACTGTATTTAATTGATCTAATGTAATATGGGAAACGACAAATTCTTTTTCTTCCAATGGAGTGGGAACTGTTGTTTCAAACGCTTCTGTAACTTGGGGTTCTACCTTAGCCCAGGTTACAGAATCGGCTACAACGAATAAACGATGCTGATACCCCATGGTAGTAGGTTTTAAATCGCACGAGGAAACTAAAATACTAAATGCGATCAGGGGAATTACCCACAAACGATTATAAATTGGTTTCCAACGCATCGAACCCTCCAGTGTTAGATTTTCGTTTTTGAACTACAAACAACACGGCTCCCCAAACAGAAAGGGCCATCGGAATAAACAGATTCATAAACGAGAGTGACAAAGCTGCCGCGCTGCTAACGCCTACCCGACCTAACAGACTGACAAATCCAAGATCCCGCAATCCTACGCCGTTGATGGACGGCAGCATGGTTAAAACAAATGTCACAGGGATCACCATAAACAAGTAACGGATGTCCAGGACAACATTAAAAGCCAACGCCAAAGAATAATTCATCAGGATGATGGCCACCTGAGAACCAAGTGAAAATAAAAACACATACAATAAAATGCGACGTCTTTTTTTAAAAAAATGAATCGCTTCAAATAATTTATTTATTTTTTCACCAATGTTAAACACCGTAAAACGATCAAATACGCGTAACAAAAACGTAAACGATCTGTTTTGAAGCATGAATACAAAGAACAGAGCAATAGTGAAAAACAAAACAATGGATATCACCATCATTCTGGTACTATGGAATTGCTGCGAAATAAAAAACAAGGCCGTAATCGCCAAAAAGAGGGTTGCGGCAATTCCCAGCATACGTTCAATAATAACACTGGCAAAGGCCGATGTACGGTCGTCCGTCTCTTCAGCCACTTTATAGATGCGCACCACATCTCCGCCAATGCTGGTCGGTAAAAAATTGTTAAAGAACAAACCTATCATATAAAAGCCGGTTAAACGTTTCAAAACAAGTTGATGGCCATATCCAGTCAATAACTTTTTCCATCGCATAGACATCAATAAAATGGCCATCCCTTCCCATACGAATGCTGCCGCTAAATACCAAAGTCCGTTTGCCCGCCCTACCTGAGCGATCACTTCCCAAATCTTCTGCGGGTCTGCCTGATATATCAAATAGCCGAGTAGTCCAAGTGAAATGACTGCCTTTAAAATATTTTTCAAATAGCGCATTATTTTTTCTTTTTGGCTACTCTTTCTTTAATAGAATTTAAAATACGCCTGGCATTTTTATCCTGCGGACGTAATTTCAGCCATTGCTCCAGAGGTGCAACCGCCTTATCTTCCTGGCCGGCCATTTGATAGGCATTGAGCAACAAACCCAATGGCTTTGGATCAGCCGGATTTACATCAACCGCTTTTTGAAGCACAGATATAGCAGGGATGGGATGCTGTAAACGCAACAATTGTTCCCCAAGAGAAGGCAAATAGCGGTTTATATCATCCTTTGCAAGCAAGGTATCCAAATAAGTAGAGTCTGCTACTAAACGGAACGCTTCCGTAATCATTTCTATACGTTTATTGGTCCAGGGAATAACCTGCGGATCAATGCGCTTATTCATTTCCGCAATTACTTCTTTTACTTTATCATATTTCCGTACACGGGTGTAATAATCCGCCAATTGCATAAAACCATGTCTGTAATTTTGCAGCAAACTGATGATATTGTGATTAAAATAAACAGAAGGGTCGTTTAATCCGCGGTATTGATAGACCTTCAATAGATTATTATATAAAGCATCCGGAGAAATCTGCCAGTTCTTGTACGGCACTAATTTCATTACCAGACCATCCATCCGCATAAAACGCGCCAGGTCCGAAACCATATTACTGTTTGGAACCGTAACCGCAAAGTAGATGGGTCTTCTCCAGCGATTGGCGGCAATAATGTTAATAATCATATAATCCTGTGTACGCAATAGCCCGCCATAACGTGAATTAATCGCTGGTTTCACATTAAATTCTATCTTATCGGGCACGCTCAGATTTTTAATACCGAATTGCTTTTCATAATAGGCGCGTTCTTTTTCTGCATAATTCTTTGGTACCTGAATCGTAACCACCTGTTCCTTCCAGGGCATCACACCTACCCGATCGATTTCACCATCGTTCATGCGCATAGGCACTTTTGGTTTAAGATCACGCAATTGCCGGATGTACCAATCGGTGTTGAGCAAACTCAGGTTTACAATACGCACATCTGTACGTATGCCTTCCACTTCCTGCAAATACCAGAGCGGGAAGGTATCGTTATCACCATTGGTAAACAGAATGGCGTCCGGTTCGCAGGACATAAGCATATTATATGAGTAATCCCATGCCACATAATTGCCGCTGCGATTCTGATGATGATAATTTACAGCCAACATCCGGCCCGGTACAACGAGCAGCAGAATAATGAACGTTGCGTAATACAGAACCGGTTTTAATTCCTTCTTATCTTTAAAAAACAAATCTTTTATGAATTCCATGATGCCGGCAAAACCAATTCCGACCCAGATTGAAAAAGCAAAAAAGCTGCCCACATAACTATAATCCCGCTCACGCGGCTGAGGATCCGGCTGATTCAGATAGAGTACTATGGCCAGGCCGGTCATAAAGAAGAGCGCCAACACAGCGAGGGCATGCTTGGGATCTTTGCGAAAATGCCAAAACATCCCGAATAATCCAAGTAAAAGCGGTAAGCCCCATAGCTTGGAAGCGTCGGTGTTGGTTTCATCATCTCCGAGACCGACAAAATTCCACAGGAAATAACGTACGTACATTTTGTAAACCTGGTATTTCCAGAAATATTCGGAAGCGGAATGGTAATGTTTGGCATTGGGAGAGGTGCGCCATACACCTTCACGGTCGGTGATGGAATGATCTCCGTACTGTTCCCTTTCGATATATTTTACGAAATTCTCAATCGTTTCGGGATTATTTTCATCAATGTTGGGGTTCAGGTTAGAACGAATAAAAATGGAACCATAACTGGAATATCCGATGGTAATCAACAGGATCGAGGCAAAAGCGATGGCAAACACTTTCCGATTATGGGAAATCGCCCACCAGGTTGCCCAAAGAATCAGCAAAAAGAAAACCAGCAATCCGATCATACCAAAATTAAGCGCTAACTTAGGAAGCATCTTAACCATACCCGGATATACGGCGAACATGACCAAACCGGTTAAAAGCACCATTATAGAAAACGATTTAGCATTGACCTTAAAACGTTTGTAATAAAAAACCATCGCTACAAAAGGCAATGCCAGAACATTCAGCAAATGCACTGCAATAGCCAGCCCAATCATATAAGCAATCATAAGCAGATAGCGTTCGTTACCCTGCCGGTTTGATTTTTCGGCCCAGACCATAATGAGCCAAACCAGCAGAGAAGTAAAGAGCATCGAAGAGGCATAAACTTCTGCTTCAACGGCATTAAACCAAAAGCTGTGTGTGAATGCAAAAGCCAAGGCGCCAATAACGCCGGAAAAAATAGCTGTTAACCAATCAGATGTATTATCCAGTTTCCCTTTTGCCTGTTGCATTAAACGCACAATGGTCAAATAGAGCAGCATGATGGTGAGGGCGCTGGTAATGACCGAAATTATGTTTACTCGTAAGGCAATATTTCCGGCAATGGGAATGAGGGAAAAAAGTCGACCCACCAGCAAAAACAAAGGAGCACCAGGCGGATGGGGAACCGCCATGCGGAAACTACAGGCAATAAATTCTCCACAGTCCCAAAAAGAAACGGTAGGAGCCGCTGTTGAAAGGTACACAATAAAAGCAATGACAAATACAATTGCCGCTGTAATTCGATTGGTTTTGATCCAGTTCATATACCGACCTTCTGTTTAAATGTAAATTTTACATAAAGAATTTTTAAGCTAAATATAAATCCGCAGCGAATCAAGTTGCCACCCATTTTAATTCACTGCTCAGTACTTACATTTGCAAAGTATTTGCCCGCATAAGGGCAATCTGTTTTTTAAAAGGAATGTTTTACGCTGAAAAGGATAAAATGTTCAAACATCTGGAACTATTTAAATGCTGTCTAAGTAGGTTTCCAGCGCCTCTTTCCAGTGCGCCATACGATTGAGCCCTATATTTTTTAGTTCCGCATTTTCCAGCACGCTGTAAAAGGGTCGCTTTACCGGGGAAGGAAATTCATCGACTGTGCAGGATTGTAACGGGGTTTGCAGATTCAGCTTATCAAAAATCACCTGTGCAAATTCATACCAGGAGCACTGGCCCTCAGCGGTCATGTGGTACAAACCGTACGCATCGGTTTGGATGAGTTCCCAGGTGTTACGGGCAATTTCTGCCGTGGATGTGGGAGTAAGTATTTCGTCCCGCACTACTTTAACCAAAGGGCGGTTGGCCGCCGCTTTGCGCATGGTATCAATAAAATTTCCGCCTTTGGCGCGGCAGGGTGTTTTGCCGTAAATACCAGAAACCCGTAAAATAAAATGGGAATTGCTATAGTTACGGATAAAATGCTCGCCGTCTAATTTGGTTACAGCATACACATTTAGGGGATTCGGACAGTCGCTTTCGTGATACGGCTGCTGCTTCGCGCCGTCGAACACGTAATCCGTGGAATAATGCACCAATTTAAAATGCAAATCCTCGGACAGTTTAGCCAAATTCAAAGCGCCCTGTCCGTTTATTTTGAATGAGGTGAGCGGGTCTTCTTCGCATTTGGGAACGTTGTGAAAAGCGGCTGTATTAATCACCACATCGGGCTTTAGATTAGAAAGTACCTCCCGTGCGGAATCCATTGCCGCAATTTCAATATCGGCATGGGTCAAGGCAACCACTTCACTTTTATCTGCA
>JANTHG010000023.1 GCA_024762535.1 Calditrichaceae bacterium | reverse complement strand
GGGACTAAGGGGGGTTTTTTAATGGACAAAGTGTTGACTAATATAGATTTTACAACCCCCTAGCCCCCTTTTTTAAGGGGGAATTGAGTATTTCGTATTTGTCATCGTGCATCGCGATAGCGACGGGACGATCTTCACCGGTGCAAGGATTCAATACTTTGAATCCCTGCGAAAAATTACTTCTCCGTTTTTAATGGTAACCATTGTGTGATTGATTCCGTAATGATAGGGCAGATAATTCAAATTCGGTATGTCGAGTAACACCAAATCTGCCTGTTTACCCACTTCAACAGAGCCAATACGCTTATCCAGACTGAGTGAACAGGCAGCGGTAAGAGTAGTAGCCCACAATATTTCTTCGGGCAGCATTTTTAATTTTAAGGCCGCAATGGTCCAGATGAGCTGCAGATTTTGGGTAGTGGAACTGCCGGGATTGAAATCCGTTGAAAGGGCTACCTCGCAGCCTGCTGCCAACATTTTTCTGGCTGGCGCGTATTCATCTTTGCCCAGAAAAAAGGTCGTACCGGGCAACAACACCGGAATCACTCCTTTTTCAGCCATCTTTTGAATCCCCAAATCGGATATTTTAACCAAATGGTCTGCTGTTTGAGCGCCTACTTCTGCGGCCATTTCCGCACCGCCAAAAGCGGAAAGTTCGTCCGCATGAACCCGGGACTGTAGGCCGAATTTCTGTGCTGTTTGCAAAATTTCCCGGCTCTCTTCTACAGTAAACACGCCCTGTTCACAGAAGACATCACAGTATTGAGCTAATTTCCGCTCTGCCACCAAAGGAATCATTTCATTTTTAAGTAAATCAATATAGCCGCGACGGTTTTCCTGAAATTCATCCGGTACTTCGTGGGCTCCCAAAAAAGTGGGTACCAAATCCAGGGATACTTCCTCATTTAATTCAGTAATGATTTCCAGCGCTTTAACTTCATCTTTGGTGGACAGGCCGTAACCGCTTTTGGCTTCTATCGTGGTTACACCGAAACGAGGAAAATAAGACAGCCGTTCTCTCGTTATTTCTTTTAATTCATCTTTGGACGCCTCTCGGAAACGGCGGACACTGTTACGGATACCGCCGCCGGCTTCGGCAATTTCTTCATAGCTTTTGCCCTGCACGCGCATAATAAATTCATCTTCGCGGGTTTTCCAGAATACCGGGTGGGTATGCGGATCGATGAAACCGGGCAACAGCGTTTTTCCGCTTCCGTCAACACTTTGGTCTGCTGCAGGTAAAGGATTGGTTGCCGGTAAAATATCCGTAATAATCCCGTCTTCTGCCAGCACATGCACATCATTGTATTCCTTAATCTGCCCGTAACTGAGTTGGGATTCCGGCGTGTATATACGGGCAATATTTTTAATCAGTAAACGCATCAGCTTTCCCCGAATAAACGTTGAAAGGATTCATGGATTTTGCCGCGGGTGGTTTGCAGGCTTTCGGACACCACTTTGGTTCCGGAAATTACAGGCATAAAATTCGTATCGCCATCCCAGCGCGGTACAAGATGATAATGAATATGGTCGTCTATCCCGGCGCCGGCAATGCGTCCCATATTTAAACCAATATTCATCGCTTGTGGATGTAGTATATCGCGCATAACCTGTACGGTTTTTCGGATGGTTTGCTGAACATCCAGCAGTACCTCGTCATTAAGTTCTACCAAATCGGAAGTATGCTGGTAAGGCACGACCATTAAATGGCCGTTATTGTAGGGATATTTATTTAGAATTACAAAGCAGTGTGTGGAACGATACACAATCAGATGTTTTTCATCTTCCATACTTTTGGGAAAATCACAGAAAATACAGCCTTCGTGTTTATCGATTTCATTAAGAATATATTCCATGCGCCAAGGCGCCCACAGTTGTTTCATTGTATTCCCTTCGATTACATAAAACAGCCCAATACTGCATTTTGCCGTATTGGGCTTGTTCGTTATCTGTGTTGTATGTTATTCCCGTTTAAAACAGGAATGTTTTTATTCTTCTTCTTCACGTTCTTTTTTAGCCTGTTCAATGATTTTGGCCGCTGCATCCGACGGCACTTCTTCGTAATGGCTGAAGGAACGCTTGTGAATACCACGCCCCTGGGTAATGGAACGCAGGGTAGTGGAATAGCGATACAGTTCACCTAAGGGGACCTGCGCATTAATAACCTGGAAACGGCCATCCGCATCCATACCCATAATTTTACCGCGGCGTCCGCTGATATCGCCCATCACATCACCCATATATTCATCCGGAACACGAACTTCCACATTGTAAATGGGTTCCAGTAATACGGGTTTGGCGTCCATAAAAGCTTTCTTAAAGCCCATGGCAGCCGCTACTTTAAAGGCCATTTCCGAGGAGTCCACATTGTGGTAGCTGCCGTCATATACAGCCACACGAACGTCCACAATCGGGTAACCTGCTAAAACGCCTTTTTCCATGGTTTCAATTACACCCTTTTCAACCGCGGGAATGAATTTCCCTGGAATTACACCGCCTACGATTTCATCCAGAAACTCAAATTTTTCGCCGCGCTGCATGGGTTCCAGACGCAGGTGGCAATCGCCATACTGGCCGCGGCCGCCGGATTGTTTTTTAAATTTACCCTGAGCCGAGGCTTTCTTTTTAATGGTTTCGCGATACGGAATGCGCGGTTCTTCTTCTTCCACTTCCACGCCAAATTTCTTTTTAAGACGAGCCATAATGATTTGCAGATGAAGTTCACCCTGGCCCGTAATAATGGTTTGATGCAGTTCAGAATCCTGATGATAATTGAAGGTCGGATCTTCTTCGTGCAGCACATGCAAGCCGTGGCTGATTTTTTCTTCGTCGCCTTTGGCCTTGGGATTGATGGCAGAACGAATAAGAGCTTCCGGAAATTCAATTTTCGGGAAAACCACATTCAGGCTCTTATCACAAAGTGTATCGTTGGTGTGTGTATCTTTCAGCTTAACAACAGCGCCAATATCACCTGCTTCCAGTTTATCCACATTGGTTTTGGTTTTACCGTTCAGAACAAAAAGCTGCCCTATGCGTTCGACATGACCTTTAGAGGTATTTTTTACTTCATCACCTGTTTTTATGCTACCGGAAAATACCTTGAAATAAGATAATTCGCCCATATGCATTTCGGATGAGGTTTTGAAGATTTGTAATGTTACAGGTTTGGAAGCATCCACTGTAACCGGATCACCGTTTTCCACAGCCACTTCTCCGCGTTCGTTGGGCGCGGGGCAAAAATTAACCATCACATCCAGCATCCGTTTTACACCAATATTTTCACTGGCGGAAACACAAAATACCGGATAAAGAGTGTCGTCATTTACCGCTTTTTTCAAACCGGAACGAAATTCATCTTCGGTAAGGGTACCTGCTTCAAAATAGCGTTCCATTAAGGATTCATCACTTTCGGCCACGGATTCAACCAATTTCAGATGCAGTTCATCGGCTTTATCCTTAAGGTCCGCAGGAATATCTTCTTCTTTAAAAGCGCCGCTGCCGCCTTTTTCGAAGGTTAACAATTTCATACGCAGTAAATCAACAATTTGGCTGAAATTTGGCCCGGTTTCCACAGGGAATTGCGTAAGCACTACCTGATGTCCGAAACTTTCGACCAATTCGTTGTACATTGCATCAAAATCAATGTTTTCACGGTCTAATTTATTCAGAATAATAAAGCGTGGTAAATTATTGGCCACAGCCCGGCGCCAGACCAGTTCGGTTCCCACTTCCACACCGGAAGCAGCCGAAATAATAACAAAAGCCGTATCCGCTACCCGCATGCCACCAACAACTTCACCAAAAAAATCAGAATAACCGGGGGTATCCAATATATTCAGTTTGGTATCTTTCCAAATACCGTGTGTCAGCGCAGTGTTTAAGGAAATCTGACGTGAAATTTCATCTTCATTATAATCCGATACCGTTGTACCCTGTTCCACCGTCCCCATACGGCTGACTTCTTTTAAATTAAATAACAGGGCCTCCACAAGCGTGGTTTTGCCGGTTCCACCATGTCCGCCAAATACAACATTCCGGATTTGGCCCGTTTGAAATTCCTTCACTTATGCCTCCTTTTTGTAACATTGGCCTGCCAATATTCCATCCGGAACATTGGATTTATTTGAATTATTTTTATTTTCGTTACCAACATATTTAATCCAAAAATGTACTAAAAAGATTCCCTTTTTTCAAGCAAAATAAAGGATTTAAACACTTAACAGGAGTAGAATTGCAACGGGTTTACAACCGGTGCCGTTTGCGTTTAATCCATTTCTCTATTTTTTCATAATTCGGGAATTGCTGTTCTAAGCGTTTAAACTCCGCCGTATGTACCAGCCGCCGTTGCCCCCTGCCTTGCTGTACCGGTATGTAAATATGCAGCATTTCGTGGTACATTAAATATTCCACGATTTCGCGCGGTGTTTTTTTATGGTCAAAAATTTGGCTGATAACCAGTAAATTGCGTTTTCGGTCGTAAAAACCGAGGCGGGTGTATGCGGGACGCAGGCTCCAGCCTAATACAGGTTTGGGTAAACGAGCGTTAAAATACCTGCTGTTCAGTTCATCAAAAATTTCTTCCAGATTAAAATAGTTTCCTTTGGGTGAATAGCGGGAAGATACCCGATGGGTAACCGCCGGCATTTGGGGCATAATGTGCTCATCCACATACGCGTTATAGACTTTACGAAAAACAGAATCCGCCTTAAAGCGGAATATTTTGGCCAGTAGCAATACAGCCAGCGCCTTTACCACATTTTCCGGCGCCTGAGCCATTAAGGGAGAGAGACGCACAAGCAAAAAGTTTCTTTTTCCCATTTGGATAGTGTGCCGTAAGGATTTCCCCCTTCCCCATTCCACTGAAACCGTATAGCGCTTTTGGGGCATTATTTCCTGCAACAGGGATTTAATTAAATTTTCAAGCTGTTCTTCATTCCACATAGGGCTCGTTCCATATAAGCAAAAACCCCGGTTGTTTCAAGCAGCCGGGGTTGGGATTTGGTTAGGGTACCGTTAAAACACGAAGGTTTCATCCACCTTCATCAAATGCGTTGCAAACCCTTTAGCTTTTACTTTTTCAATGAATTCCTGAGGGTCCACATCAATAATATCAAAGGTTTTGTAATGCATGGGAATTACGAGTTTTGGTTGAACAAATTCCACTGCTTTCACCGCATCGTCAATGCCCATGGTAAAATTATCGCCGATATTGACCAGCATAACATCTATGGTATCCATTTCGCCTATCAGCTTCATATCCATAAACAGACCGGTATCTCCCGTATGGTAAACGGTCTTACCATCGATGGTAACCAGACATCCTGCCGGTGTACCGCCATAACTGCCATCCGGAAAAGAGGAACCATGCCAGGCCGGAGTAAGTTTAACTCGCCCAAATGGGAATTGATGCGCACCGCCAATATGCATAGGATGCACATTGGCACCCTGCGCCGAACAATAATTGGCTATTTCAAAATTAGTGATTATTGTACCATTATTGGCTTTGGCAATGGGAATGGAATCACCAATATGATCGCCGTGCGCATGAGTTACAATAATATACTTAGCTTTAATTTCTTCTGGTTTACGCTTGGCAAGTTCATTTCCGGTTAAAAAAGGGTCTATTGCAATCTGATGTGTTTCGTTTTGGATGAGCCAGCCGGAGTGACTTAAATAGGTAAGTTTTGCCATATTTCCTCCAGAGTAGATAAATCAAAGAAAAAAACCTTCCACATCCGCGGACATGGAAGGTTTTTAAAGCAGAATGCTTACTTGCCCATGGCAAGTACTTCATCCGTAGTTTTTTGAACGGCAGCAGCAGAATTTTTAAACGCTTCTTTTTCCGCGTCTGTTAAATCCATTTCAATGATTTTTTCCACGCCGTTTTTACCAAGCACAGCAGGAACGCCGATGTACAAACCATTCACACCGTATTCGCCTTCGAGATAGGCGCTGACGGGAATGATTTTTTTCTTGTCATAAATAATGGCTTCGGCCATTTCCAGGGCGCTTTGTGCCGGAGAAACAAAAGCCGAACCGCTGCCCAACAATTTAACTACTTCGCCGCCGGCACTACGGGTGCGTGCTTCGATTGCGTCTAATTTTTCCGGTGATATAAATTTTTCCACAGGCATACCGGCAATACGGCAGGCGGAACGAATGGGAATCATGCTGTCGCCATGACCGCCGAGCACCATAGCATCGATATTTTCCACACTCACACCGGCTTCCTGAGCGATGAAATAGCGATAGCGGGCGGAATCCAGCACACCGGCCATACCCATTAATTTGGCACGGGTTTTACCGAGATTCATGTGTAAACGATACACAATAGCATCCAAAGGATTGGCAATGGAAATAACAATGGCATCCGGGCAGTTGGCTTTAATACCAGCACTAACCGCGTCTGTAATTTTCAGATTCACTTCGAGCAATTCTTCACGGGTGGGCAAAGTGCCGTCCGGGCGGGCCGCACGGGGAACACCGGCGGTATTGATAACCAATTCCGCTCCTTCTAAAACATCATATTCTTTGGAACCGGCTGTCTGAACGTCACTGCGAATGACGGGTGTGGCTTCGGCAATATCCAACATTTTACCAGCTGCCAAATCCGGCCCTTTAACATCTACTAAAGCTACATTTTTAGCATAACCACGGGTAACCAGCAACTGAGCCAGCACACCGCCGATATTTCCACCGCCGATAACACCAATTTTGTTTAGCATGACACATCTCCTTAAAATAATAAATTTACGGAAGCAAACCTTCCAAAAACATTTCACCAAATCAGCAAAAATTTACGGTGTCAAACCGATAAAAGCAATTGTATTCGGCTAACTTTGCCTACCAATTTCCATTTGTCACATAATCGTGAATCGCGGCTGCTGCTTTACGTCCCGCGCCCATGGCCAAAATTACGGTAGCGCCGCCCGTTACGATATCGCCGCCGGCAAACACACCTTTTTTAGATGTTTTCATGGTTTCGTCATCCACCACAATGGTTCCGCGTTTACTTACTTCGATATCCGGTGTGGTTTGCGGAATAAGCGGATTGGAACCGTTACCAATGGCCACTATGGCAATATCCAGTTCAATTTCGTATTCCGACCCTTCAATGGGAACCGGACGGCGGCGTCCGGAAGCATCAGGTTCACCCAATTCCATTTTTTGTACTTTAACGGAACAGAGCCATTCTTCTTCGTCACCGATAAATTCCAGCGGACTGGTAAGCAATAAAAATTCTACGCCTTCTTCTTTAGCGTGTTTTACCTCTTCCACCCGGGCCGGCATTTCGGCTTCGGAACGGCGGTAAATAATGTAAGCGTGCTTAGCGCCCAACCGCTTGGAAGTACGTACCGCATCCATGGCCGTGTTACCACCACCAAATACAGCTATATTTTTGTCCTGACAATCCAGAATCGGTGTATCTTCATTGGGGAAATTGTAGGCTTTCATCAGATTGACACGGGTTAAAAATTCATTTGCCGAATACACGCCCACCAGATTCTCTCCCGGAATCCCCATGAACCAGGGCAATCCCGCGCCCACTCCAAGGAATACGGCGTCAAAGCCCTCTTCCTGCATAAGTTCATCGATGGTCGTAATGCGGCCGATAATAGCGTCGGTTTCGAACTTTACGCCCATTTTGCGTAACCCGTCGATTTCAGTTGCTACGATATCTTTAGGCAAACGGAATTCCGGAATACCGTAAACCAGTACGCCGCCCAACTGGTGCAAAGCTTCGAATACGGTAACGTCGTGCCCTAACTGGCGTAAATCATTGGCGCAGCTTAATCCTGCCGGACCGCTGCCCACAATGGCAATTTTCTTTCCTGTATCCGGCGCTATTTTGGGTAATTCGATATTACCGGATTCGCGTTCATAGTCAGCCACAAAGCGTTCCAGGTAGCCAATGGCTACGGGTTCGCCGCGCTTACCCACAATACAAGCCGCTTCGCACTGCTGCTCCTGCGGACAAACCCGGCCACAAATGGCAGGCAGGGCATTATCTTCTTTAATTTTATGTACAGCGCCGATATAATCTTCTTCGGCAATCAGGGTAATAAAATCTTTTATCTGAATATTAACCGGGCAGCCTTCCACACAACTGGGCTTGGGGCACTGCAGGCAGCGCAGAGCTTCTTCTTTAGCCAATTGCACATCATAGCCCTGGTTCACTTCCAGAAAATTACGGCTGCGTTCCAGCGGGTCCTGTTCCACCATAGGATGGCGGGGTATTTTCATTCGTTCTTTTGCGGTTAATTGCTGCATAGAATTCACCTGTATTTTATCGTTTAATTATAGTCTGAGTGCTTATTCTTTAATCTCTTTGATTTTCTTTTCCAAACGGCATTCTTCGTGGAAATGTTCTAACGATTCGTGCTCTTTTTTAGCATACATTTTATTCCGGTCCATCAAATTCTTAAAATCGACCTTGTGCGCGTCAAATTCCGGGCCATCCACACAAGCAAACTTGGATACGCCGTCCACAACCACGCGGCAGCCGCCGCACATACCGGTTCCGTCCACCATAATCGGATTTAAACTTACCATAGTTTTGATATTGTAAGGGCGGGTCACTTCGGCAATGGCGCGCATCATGGGAATAGGACCGATAGCCAGCACAAAATCGATTTGTTTACCCTGGTCAATCAATTCCTGCAGTTTTTGGGTGACGAAACCGTGAAATCCGTAGGAACCGTCGTCTGTGGTAACATAGGCTTCGTCGCTGATGGATTTCATCTCATCCTCCAGCAAAACCAGGTCTTTGCTGCGGGCGCCGTTAATGGTAATCACATAATTGCCGGCTTCCTTCATAGCCACAGCGGTGGGATAGGCAATGGCGGTTCCCACACCACCGCCCACGCTCACGGTAGTGCCAAATTTTTCGATATGCGAAGGCACACCCAGGGGGCCAACGACATCCATAATTTCATCTCCGCTTTCCATCATATTCAGTTGTTGGGTGGTTTTGCCCACACCCTGAACAATCAGCGTAATGGTGCCGGTTTCGGGGTTGGAATCGGCAATGGTTAACGGAATGCGTTCACCGTGTTCATCCAAACGGATAATCACAAACTGCCCTGCTTTTCGTCGTTTGGCTATTTTGGGCGCTTCTATTTCAAATTTCTTTATATTTTCGCCTAAAAAGCGCGCTTCAATTATTTTATACATTGTATTCCCCGTTTCATATTAAACATAAATTAAAATAGTGGGAAATTTACTTCTGTAAGCGCAATAAAACAAGGATTATTTCCAATTCACGGGAGCCGATTTCCCGGAAGTAAACGCTCGGGCATCTGGGGAGTTAAACGCATAACGGTCAGTAAATTTTACGAGCCAATAACCTTGATCGGGTTAAACAAGCTTTGGGAGAAAAGGGCGCGTTTAAAAAATTTGGGTGCTATGTCAATTCGTGTGGGTAATTTGTCGTAAAAAAATCACATTTTCATCCGTTGAAAATCAATCATCTGTATTTCCGAGGATTGAGCGGGGCTTTGTTAGCCCCTTCCCGCCTGGGCATGACAAAATGGATTAAACGGCTTATTTTATCACGAAGTTACACGAAGATTTCACGAAGGTTCACAGAGTTAAAAAAATGGTTTCATTCTTCGTGAATCTTCGTGCATCCTTCACGGAACTTGGTGTTGCATTTCTCGGTTATTATTTGAAAACGTGTTTTTATCCATGATAATCAGCAGCCTTCCATTTTGTACTTGACCCTATTATCCACACAAAACGACATAGACCCAATTTTATTTATAATACTGCCCAGTTAGTTAACAACTTAATAACCAACCAAATAGAACCGGGTACGCGGGGCAGATTTGGGACTGTTCCCGTTTAGAGCCGGATAAACATCTTTCCCGCCATTTGGCGGATAAGGCCGCCCAGTTCCAGCGTGAGGAGTGCATTGAGGGTTTCGGCCGGAGTCAGTTCAGTACGCAGGGCAATTTGGTCAACATGCAGAGGTTCGGAATCCAGAACATCAAAAACTTTTTTATACATACCATCCAGAGCGGGCGCCGGCCGGGTTTCTTTCTCTGTTGAAAGAGGCAGCGAGAGCTGTCCTTCCAGTTCATTTAGAATATCATCTACAGTCTGCACCAGTTTAGCGCCGGATTGAATCAGGCGATTGGTTCCCGCACTATTGGCCGATTGGATGGAACCGGGCACGGCAAACACTTCCCGATTCTGGTCATTGGCATACATAGCGGTTAAAAGGGCGCCGCTTTTGGCTCCTGCTTCGGTAACCAGAACGCCGCTGCTCATGCCGCTGATAATGCGGTTTCGCTTAGGGAAATTCCCGGCGTCGGGTTTTGTGCCCAAATGATATTCCGTTACAAACAATCCTTCCTGAACCATTCGGTCGAACAATTTTTTATTTTCCGGAGGATAAATCTGGTCCAGCCCATTGCCCAACACAGCAATAGTACCGCTTCCTTCTTTGAGCGCGGTTTGGTGGGCCAGGGTGTCCACACCACGGGCAAATCCGCTGATAATCGAAAATCCCGCCTTGGCCAGTTCCGCGCTAAAACGTTGAGTAATCATACGTCCGTAAGACGTGGGCAACCGCGTACCTACCACGGCAAACAGAGGTTTGGTCAGTAATTCGAGCTGTCCTTTACAGAATAAAAAAACCGGCGGGTCATAAATTTGCTTAAGGCGGGCGGGATAGGCGTCATCCCAATAGGTAAGAATTTCTATATTGTAGTCCCGAATGCGTTGCAACTGAGTGGCAACAAAGGAGGCATCCGGACCGCTGATAATTTTTTCTGCGGTTTTGCGGTCAATGCCGTCCACCTGTTTTAAACGACGCATACCGGCGTTCAGCACCTGCTCGGGTGAACCCAGTACGGAAATAAGTTTGCGCATCCGTGTTGGGCCTATGGATGGAATGGAATAGAGACCCAGCAGGGAATCCAGCGAAAAGCGGCTCATTCCGGTTCTTCCAAGGCCTCCGCCTGTTCAATAAGAGAATGGAAAAAATCTTTTAAATTATCTAAATGGTCACCCCGTACCGAAGAAATGGTTAGCACGGGTAAATCGGTTTCTAATTGGGGTACTTCTTCTTCCGGCGGAAAGGTGTCCAACTTGGTTAGCACTACCACAGCCGGTTTTTGCAGCATCATAGGGCTGTATTCCCGCAACTCATTTTGCAGCGATTCCAGCACACCCGCGATATTTTCTTCGTTCAAATCAATTAAATAGGCTAATGCGCGCGTTCGTTCGATGTGCCGTAAAAATTGGATTCCCAGCCCTTTTCCGGTGTGGGCGCCTTCGATGAGCCCCGGAATATCGGCTACTACAAAACTGCTGAAATTCCGGTAAGAAACAATTCCGAGATTGGGCGCAAGCGTGGTAAAAGGATAATTGGCAATTTTGGGTTTGGCTGAAGAAATGCGCGACAGGAGCGTGGATTTACCTGCGTTGGGCAGACCCACCAGACCGATATCCGCAATGAGTTTCAGTTCCAGTTCCACCCAAATATCATCCCCCGCTTCCCCTACTTCCCATTCCCTGGGCGACTGATGCGTAGGTGTGGCAAAGCGCGCATTGCCCCGGCCGCCGCGTCCGCCTTTGGCAACTACAAAGGTTTGGTTCTCTTCGGTTAAATCCGCCAGAATAACGCCGGTTTCGGCATTTTTAATAATGGTGCCAAGAGGGACTTCCAGTACAATATCCGGCCCTTTTTTACCGTGCTTATCCGAACCCATACCGTGCTGGCCGCGTTTGGCTTTGTACTGTTTGCGGTAGGTGTAATCTTTTAGTGTGCGCAGGTGTTTATTAACTTTAATAATGATGCTGCCGCCGCGCCCGCCGTCTCCGCCGTCCGGGCCGCCTTTGGCCACATATTTTTCACGATGGAAACTTACACAGCCGCTGCCGCCATTGCCGGCTATTAAATGTATTTTTGCATAATCTATGAACAAACTATTCTCTTTTCGACAATCTTTAATGAACTAAACGATACATCATTTAAAATTTATAATTCAAAATTTTTAATTTTTAGAGTGAAGGCAAACTTCCGCTAATTCCAAAACGGTGAATATTGCCAAGGATACTGTAATTGGAATAGGCGTAATTCAGTTCCAGCGTTTTCCAGCGGATTCCCAACCCGGCAGAAAGTCCGCCGTATTTCCCATCCGATGCATTGAAGCTGTCATCGCTTAAATCGCTGTGCAAAGCGTGATTGTACCCCAGGCGCAGGCGTAACGCCTCACTCACCCGAAATTCGCCGCCGACAGAGAAGCGCTTGAACCGATCCCAAAAGGTTTCACTATCCATATTCAAATCATTCAAAGAAAAGGAAATTTCCAGAGGCAGATGTTCCAGAATCTTGCTGCCGCCAACATTCAGGCGCAACGGCAGCGATTCTTTTACTTTGGCATAATAATCAAAATTACTGCCCAAATTGTTCAGAGTTACGGCCAGCTTAAAATCATCCAGAAAGGGCGCGTCGTACAGCAGACCGAAATCCAGAGCCAGAGCCGAAGCTGAGTACTGTTCAATCTTTGAAAAGGCGTATTTAAAGTTGACCCCATAGGTAAATTCCGGACTCAAATGGTTGGCCAGCCCCACAGCAAGAGCAAAATCATTGGCTGTAAAATCATTACCGGTTGGCGAGGCGAATTCGTCCATTTCCTGAAACGTGCCGTAATCCATATAAATAATTCCGACACTCACAATCCCCCATTTGGGAATTTGCCGGGTATACAGCGCTGTGCCGCCGTTGATATCCTGAATGTAATTGGAATAATTGAATCCGAATTGCTGGGTACTCAGATAGGCCATACCCGCAGGATTCACAAACAATCCGTTGACATCACCGCGCATAGTTACGTAAGAACCGGCCATGGCCGCAGAACGCGGACTGTAATCGGTACGCAGGAATTCAAATCCGCTGGTAATACCGGAACCGGCCCACAAGCTTTGTGCGCCTGCCAAAAACAGAATTAAACATATTGTCATATAACGCATAATTAGTTTCCCTGTAATTGAAGTTCTTTTTCCAGACCGGACTGAATTAAGAACTGGTCAAAATCCACCCGTTCCACCCGTTCCAAAGGCTGCCCTAAAAAGCGGGAGCCTACTTCTTCGAACTTGGCCGGAATATCGGAAACAAAAAAACGGTCCTGTTCCGTTTTCTTCCCTTTGTGCAGCATTTTGCGTTCAGTCAATAATTCTTTTACAACCTGTGCCGTTTCCTTGCCAGAATCAATAAGCCGAATCGCATCGCCCACCACTTTCTGAATGGTCTGTTCCAGAACCGGATAATGGGTACAGCCCAAAATCAGCGTATCGATGTGTTGTCTTAACAAGTCGTGCACATATTTCTTAATGGTCAGCACCGTAACATAATCATCTATCCAACCCTCTTCTACCAAGGGGACAAGCAGCGGACAGGGTTGCCCGAATACTTCTGTTTCCGGCGCCAGGCGATGAATTTCGCGCGTGTAGGCCTGGCTGTTTACCGTGGCTGTTGTTCCGATGACACCCACTTTGTTGTTGCGTGTTAAGTCAACCGCAGCCGACGCCCCCGGTGCAACCACGCCAATAACCGGAATATCCAATTGTTCCTGTAATAACGGCAAAGCCGAAGCAGAGGCGGAATTACAGGCAACCACTATCATTTTTACATTGTACTGCAGCAGAAAATGAGCATCCTGCAGAGCATATTGCTGAACCAGACGCTGCGATTTGGTTCCGTAGGGAATGCGCGCCGTATCCCCAAAATAGATGAGATGTTCTTCGGGCAGCAATTTCCTTAGCTGTTTAACAACAGTGAGTCCGCCGATTCCGGAATCGAAAATTCCAATAGGGTTATTCATTTACATCGCGCTTTCAATATCGGTTTTATATTTCACAATTCCGTCGCAAATGGCGGAAGCCAGTTTGGTTTGCGTGGATTTCCGCTTTAATTGTTTGGCTTCGTACTTGTTGGAAACAAAGCCCATTTCCACCAGAATATTAGGCATCGTAGCGCCCACCATCACCCAGAAGGGGCCCTGCTTTACACCGCGGCTTTTCATATCTACCGAACGTAATTTATTGGTTAATGATTTCTGCACCACGGTAGCGAAATACTGGCTGTATTTAATAAACGCATTTTGCGCCAGGGTTGCAAGGACGAAATTGACACCCTGATACCGTTTTTGGTCCGTACTGCTTTCGAAAGAGACCGATTCATTTTCTTTCAGCACCACATTGCGCGCTTTGGCGTCTTTTTCAGCGCTTAAAAAATAGGTTTCGAAACCGCGTACTTTTTTATTGCGGTTGGCGTTACAATGCAGACTAATGAACAGCTTGCCGTTGTTTTCGTTAGCGATTTTAGTCCGTTTCCACAAGGGAATGAACACATCGGTTTTGCGGGTGTAAATCACTTTGACATCCGGCAGCCGTTTATTGATTTCTTTTCCCAGTTTAAGGGCCACAGGTAATACAATATCTTTTTCCCGTAATTTACGATAGCCGATGGCGCCCGGGTCTTTTCCACCGTGACCGGGGTCGAGAACTATGGTATGAATCCGCCAGTCTTTTTTCTGTTCTTCCAACCGTTTGGTTTCCGAATCCTGCTGTGTAAGCGGCTCTTCTGTGCGCAATGTCAGATAAATATCCGGACTTCCGGGCTGAAACACCAGTTGGCGGGAGGATATTTTTTTGCGCAGTTTAAAAGCGAGTGAAACGCTTTGAGCAAACGGCACTACCTGAATTTCGGACACCAGCCCCGAAAGATGTTTTTTATTCAGGATGGAAGCATCCGCTTTGCCGCCGTAAATTTCCACATACAACCAGTCGTGTACCTGCTTAAGCGCAATATCTTTTTTGGTAAAAGCGCGGGATGAAAAAATGTGAATGAGCGTACCGTTTTCTTTGGCGCTGATTTGGATTTGTGAAATATTCACATTTTTGGTGCCGATATTCAGGGTTTTGGTTTTCATATCGAACTGCATAGCGTGTACCGTTTGTTCGGTAAAGAGGTCAGCCAGCACCTGAACCGGCAGCCAGATTTCGCCTTCCTTCCAGAAAGGTTCCCACAAAATCTGAACCAATTGATTATTCAGTACTATAAAGGAATTATCCGCCGTAAATTTTATTTTATCCCGCCCCACATACAGAACCGTTTTACGCCGCTCTTCATTGGTAAAAAAGCCGTAGTTACCGCTCTGGGCAAAATCCACCAGCGAAATATAAATTTGTTTATCCTTTTCGATGTAAGGAATAAACGATTCGCGGCCATCTTTGCGGATGCGCAGCTGATTTTTACCATAGGCAAGAACAGATGAAGGAGCGACGGCTATGGCAGTAAGCAGGGTGGTTAAGCGTTCAATAAAAATACGACGAATCATAATCGGTCTTTAACTTTTTTCATTAATCAGAGAAGTTAGGTAAATTCGTGATTTAATTCAACCGGCATTTGTTGAGCCGTTTCCATATAAAATATAGTGCATATGGCGGATAGTACTAAAAATGAGTATGTTAGCAATAAATAAACATTGGAGTAAATTGAACGTTTGGAATGTTGAGATATATAGATAGATTGATTTTAAAAGAAAAATATAAGCAATAGTTCATATATACCCGATTTGGGCGGGAATGAACAATAACACATATACAGAAGGTTGCATTCATTATAAAAAATTAGCGACAGATTAGAATGAAACACTTTAAAAACATAAAAAATTTAAAAGAATATTATGATGTTGATTTAAAACATCCTATGATAGATATTTTCAAATATGAAGATGCTAAACGTCTCAAATTAATAAAAGATGAACCCATAAGCTTTGATTTCTATACGATTTCTTTTGTTAAAAACTTTAATGGGTTTATACAAATTGATAATACCAAATTTACAGGGGATAATGGCGTTTTACATTTTATTGAACCCAAACAACAATATACCTGCAATTCTACCAACCCCTGGGAAGGCTACCAGGTACTTATTCATCCAAATATTTTTAAAAAACATTTTTCTCATAAAGAAATTGGCGCCTATGATTTCTTTTCTTATCAGGTTAATGAATCCTTACTTCTTACCGAACACGAAGAACAATTGGTCGAAAATATTTTAAGTTTGGCCTGGAACGAATTTAATAAATTAAATGATGACTTTTCTATTCCAATCATCCTTTCATACATAAGTACTTTATTGAATTTAGCCGACAGGTTTTACGCCCGACAATTTGAAACTCGAAAAGCATTTGGTAATCAACTTGTTAATAGCTTTTTTTCTATTTTAAAAAACTATTATTCCCAAGTCGATGTTGAAATTCAACAACCAACTGTCCAATATTTTGCAGACAGATTGCATGTTACCCCCAATTATTTAAGTGATACTATTAGACATCATTCCGGAAAATCAGCAATCACCATCATCCATGATTTTATTATTGAAGAAGCAAAAAAACAATTGCAAATGACCGATAAAACCGTTTCTGAAATTTCTTACATATTGGGTTTTGAATACCCGAACTACTTTTCGAGACTATTCAAGAAAAAAACCAAGCTTACACCTTCAGAATATCGAAAATCAGTAAAAAGTATCTAACATTCCCTTGATTTGTTTTCACTATCTCTCACTTTTTCGTATTACTTTTACAGCATCAATTAATCATTAAATGAAAGGAAAATTAGTATGAAGAAATTAATTATGCTGTTCATAATAGCTTTGGGCCTGACAACTGCCTGTAATTCTCAATCAGGTAAAACAAATGCCAGATTAGAAGAAAGCAAAGCAAAATTACCAAAGACGGTAAAAATTGAAGGTGTGGCACAAAATCCTGAAGGAATCGAGTTTAACAAAAAAGACAATACATTTTTATTGAGTTCGCTTAATGCCGGGCCAATTATTAAAGTGAGCCCTGATGGTACCTACAAACCATTTACCAGTGGCGAGCCTTATCCTATGTCCACTGCTGGTCTTCAAATAGATTATACAAACAATAGACTTTTGGTAGCTGCTTTTAATGGAATGGAGCTATACGACAATGACCCTGCAACAAAGGGAATTGCTAATTTAAGAATATACAACCTTGAAACAGGTTTATTGGAAAAAGACATTAATCTTTCTTCACTAATTCCTGATGCTCCTGCCTATATGGCAAATGATATTGCTGTTGATAATGAAGGAAATGTCTATATTACGGATTGGTTTGCTGCCGTTGTATATAAAGTAGATGAGAAAGGTGAGCCAAGTGTGTTCTGGAAAAATGAAACAGGAATAGCAAGCGGAACAAATGGGATAGATTTTCATCCAGATGGTTATTTATTGGTTTCTTTGGTTAGCGTAAATGAAAAGGGTCTGTATGCAAATTACGGATTGGTAAAAATACCAGTGAATGCACCAAACTCAGCTAAAGTTGTGACTATTACAAACGCAGGATTTACAGGCTTCGATGGAATGGTAATAACATCTAATGGAAATGTAATTGGTGTAACAAATGACGGAGTCTCACCCGGAGGAAATGCATTAATTGAATTATCGAGTAATAACCATTGGGAATCAGCTAAAGTTATCAACTTTAAAAAAATAAAACCAAGTACTACTGTTGCGATTACATCCGATAATCTGAATTATATCATTAATCAGGATTTTTCTCCTCAATCTGCAGCATCAAAAAATTGGACTATAGAAAGAATTGATTTTTAGTTGAAAAGAGTGATGTAAACGAGCAAATCAAATTCTTAAAAAGTTTATTATTTTAAGGTAAAATACTTTCAACACGCCAACACTCGATACAAAATACCGGGGAAAGTGCAGATTCACTAAAATCTGCACTTTTTCATATTATTGCCTAACTTGAAATGTTAGAGTTCTTTAACCCGTTACTTTTCAAAACGATTCTGATAACATTTTTTTTATAGTGATTTAAAGGTGCGTATAACGAATAAGGTTCTTTCGCGTTTTGTGTGGGAAAATAAAAATTGGCTACCAGTCAAAATAAGAGGTTTTCCAGAGGCGGTCATTTCGAGGAACGAAGTGACGAAGCAATCCCACTGGGGATCACTTCACTCCTCCGTCGTTCGTGATGACGCACTTTTCCCGTCATTGCGAATCCCGCGCGAGCGGGATGAAGCAATCCCCAGAGGATCGCCACGTCGTTCGCTTCGCTCACTTCTCGCGATGACGAATGCGTTTTGCAGCCGTTAATAACGAAAATGTTTGATGGGTTCGCCTTTTTGTTCGAGGTTGCTCATTGCTTCGATGCCAATTTGCAAATGTAGGTCTGTGTAACGGCGGGTTACCTGTTGGTCCGAGGCTTCGGTTTTGATGCCTTCGGGCGTTAAGGGCATATCGGAAACCAGCAGCAGCGCGCCGCGGGCAATTTCGTTAGCATGCCCCACAATAAATACGGTCGCGGTTTCCATATCAATGGCAATGGCCGAAAGACTTGTCAGGTAGGTTTTGAATTTTTCATCCCACTCCCACACCCGGCGGTTGGTCGTGTAAACCACACCGGTTCGATATTCCAGACCGTGTTCCACGATTTTATCCGAAACAAATTTATGCAGTTTAAAAGAAGGAAGCGCGGGTACTTCTTGAGGGAAATAATCATCACTGGTACCCTCGCCGCGTATGGCGGCAATGGGAAGAATAAAATGGCCGATTTCCGTTGAGTGCTTTAATCCGCCGCATTTACCAAGGAACAGAACGCCCTTAGGCTGACGCGCGGTCAGTAAATCCATAATGGTGGCCGCATTGGGCGAACCCATTCCGTAGTTTATGATGCTTAGGCCGGCAGCGTTGGTGGCTGTTTGCATAGGCCGCCCCACACCCTGCACATCACAATGGAATCGTTCGGCAAAGGTAGTAACGTAATTGGGAAAATTGGTAATCAGAATGTAATCCCCAAAATTATCTATGGGTGTTCCGGTGTAACGCGGCAGCCAGTTTTTGGCAATATCCAATTTTGTTTTCATTGCTAGCCCTATATTAATTCCTGCGCCCAGCCATAAATGATATCCACCTGCTGTTCGATGCTCAATGCAGAAGTATCTAATTCCCGCGCATCTTTAGCTTTAACCAGAGGTGCGTGCGTGCGGGTGGAATCAATCCGGTCGCGGTTTTCGATTTCCCTGCGTACTTCCTCTAAGCTTATGCTTACCTGCGCCTCTTCCAGTTCCTTTAGCCGACGCCTGGCGCGGGCTTCGATGGAGGCGACCATAAATACTTTTAAATCCGCATCGGGCAGAACCACACTGCCGATATCCCGGCCGTCCATTACCACACCACCGGAGCGGGAGAGCGCGCGTTGCTGCTGAACCATTTGCACCCGGACGCCGGAATAGGAAGCGATGATACTGATGATGCGGTTAATTTCCGGCGTACGGATGCGTTCGCTGACATCTTCTTCATTTAAAAACGTATGCTGCGTGTCGCCTATTAATTCCAAATGAATATGGTTTTGGGCAACGCACTCTTCCACAGCCCCGGCGTCATCCACCGGAACAGCGGCGCGCAGCACAGCAAGAGTGGCCGCACGGTACATAGCGCCGGTGTCGATATACAAATAGCCCAGTTTTTTGGCAAGCAGGCGTGCGGTGGTGCTTTTACCCGAAGCCGCGGGCCCGTCTATGGCGATGGTGATTTTTTTTGACATCTATTCCTTCATTCGTTTGCCCTGCTCCTCGGCGAGGAAGAGCCAGCCGACAATTTTACCCGGTTCAATTTCATTGGATTCCATCCAATATTCACGGTCGCGGTCGTACTGCGAACTGGTATCTTCTTCGGGGATGGCATCGATTTCTTCACGGATTTTTTGGAAGCGTTCCTGCCAGAGTTTAAAATTGCTTTCACGCAGGTCCAGCCAGCCTTCGGCAGTCCATTTGTCAATATTTTCGGGTGTTAGTTTTAACGTATTATCTCCCCGGTAAGCAGGGATTTTCATTTCGGGGCCGCGCAGTAAATGCTTGCCGTCACTTAATAAAATGGGTATGCCAATGGATAAAATTTCCGAACGCAGCTTAGGGTCGGATTTTATCTGTTCTTCGGCGCAACTGGCAATAAAGGTGGCGCTGTGGTTAATCACTTCATCCATGGTAAATTTGCAGCGTTTCAGCAGATAGGCTTCATACAGCAATTTACTCAGCCGCGGCGGACCGAGCAGTTCGAACGCTACGCTATCGGAATGGTGTTCTTTCTGCAGACGGGCCATTTTTTGCAGAGCGCTGCCGCGCAGGTAACCGGCGCGGTAAGTTGGCCCCATAGTTGCGTTATCCAAAGCGTTGATGATATCGTGCCCTGTATTGCCGCCCAGGATTTCGTACACCACATTATTGGCGATTTCCTGAGGCGTTACAAATTCCATTTGCCCGCGGGAAGTGATGGCCGTGAATTCTTCGAAACTAAAAATACCGTTTTCACCGGTATCGATGAACACTTTTTTAAGCGTATCTTTTTTATCCAACCAGGGACCTTTTTTCATTTCCCGTTCAATGCTGCCTTTCAGCTCTAAAGCCTTTTCCGGCGGACAGTCATACAATTTAACCGCTTTGCCGCGCCGTTTAATTTCGCCGTATTCTATCTTCTTCCAGGCAATGGCAGCCGTGGGTTTAATTTCCTTGATAATCGGCGCATCGGGCGTACGTGCCATCAGCCATAGCAGCAACGTGTGTGAACCGGCCAAAGCGGATTTACTAAGCAGCATACGCGAAGGCTTTTCTTCGCTGTGCGTGTATGGAATGTTCAGCCCCATACCGCCGGTACCGCTGGTACCGATTTTTACATATACTTTGGTTTTAGCTTTGCGCATCCCATTGTACAAAATCTGAATATGACGAATCAACTGCGGCGTGTACTGGGTAATCAGCAGACGTTCTACGGAAGAAAGCGCGTCTTCGCTAACGCTACCTGCTTTGAGTGTATCCAGGGATTTCCGCACTTCGATGGAGCTGGTAAATATATCCTGATAGGCCAGCGCTGTTGCGGAGTTGACGCAATCCACAATAATTTGCGGATTGTATTTGGTAACCACCTGATATAAAAACGAGTGGTCTAAGATTTCATCCGTTAAGTCGTTTAACAAATCCTGCATCATCATCTGGCGGTTATCCGGATTATTGAGAATATCGTTGCGTCCCAAATCTTTAAGAGAATCCCGCACAAACATATTGCCCCACACCGGCGTAAGATTAATATCCGTTTCCTTTTGCAGGGTGGCCACAGCGTCTTCCGCCTGCCATTTTTCCAGCGAAAGAATCACCAGTTCGGAAGCGCCTTCTTCGATTAGACGGCGGCATACGGCCATTCCTACCAGGCCCCAACCGCCCAATACCAAAACTCTACTGCCCTGAATCACCATAATCTACACCCTCCTTTAGTCGATCTTCTTCATAGGGAGTTAAATAACGCCATTCACCGGGCTGCAAACGACCGGCCCGGATACCGGCGAAGGAAATACGCTCCAGCTTTTCCACCTTATAGCCTAACACTTCGAGCATACGGCGGATTTGCCGGTTACGCCCTTCTTTAAGAATAATTTCCAAAAAGCTGCTGTTGTCTTTGATTTGCATTTCACGAACCTGGCAGGGCTGGGTTTTAACGCCGTCCAGCTCAATTCCGGTACGAAAACGGTGTAAATCGATGGGACGAATCACCCGGTCAATTAAGGCGTGGTACACTTTTTCCACTTTGTAATTGGGATGCAGCAATTTGTGGGTTAAATCGCCGTCGTTGGTAAGCAACAGCACACCGCTGGTTTCATAATCAAGCCGGCCCACAGGATAAATGCGTTCCGGCACTTCGATTAAATCAACGACCGTAGCCCGGTCAAATTCATCACTGGCTGTAGTGACCGTGCCCCTCGGTTTATTGAGCAGCACATACACAAAATGTTCTTGTAAGGTAACAGGCTGCCCTTTAAAGGTTACCTTGTCCTTGCTTTCATCGATGACCACGCCAACCTGATTTACAAGCTCGCCGTTCACTGTAACGTGCCCTTCCAAAATCAGGTCGTCACATTTACGGCGGGAAGCAATACCGGCGTGGGCTAAAAATTTATTCAGTCGCATCATGGTTTGATGTTTCATCCTCTTTTGGTTCCTGAGGAGACGAGCTGCCCGTCTCCGATGGTTCTTCTTTTTGTTCGGCGTCGTCCGTTGAACGCATGCTGGTCAGCCCCAGTTCTTCGGGATACATCTGCTGCAGCGCCACCTGGTCCAAACTTTCCAGAAATTTATCGTCACTTTTCAGAAGCTCATCGATTTCCCGCAATTTGGGTAAATCTTTAAGACTTTTAAGACCAAAATATTCCAGGAATTGTTTGGTGGTACCGTAAAGTAAGGGATTGCCCGGCGCTTTTTTGCGTCCGGTTATGGTAATGAGATTGCGCTCGATTAAGGTACGCAGCACCGCATCGGAATTGACGCCGCGGATGCCTTCGATTTCCTGCTTGGTCAGCGGTTGTTTGTAAGCGATGATGGCCAGGGTTTCCAGCGCTCTCTGGGTTAAATGACCGGCGGAACGGCTGCGGTACAGTTTTTTTATCCAGGGAGCGAATGCATCACGGGTAACGATTTGGAAACCGCCCGCTACTTCGATGATGGTTAACGGAGACTGATTTTTTTGGTACGCTTCGTTAATCTGCGCAATGGATTTACGTATTTCCTTTTCCGATTCCAGTTCCAGCACTTCTTTGATTTTTCGCGCCGAAAGAGGCGTATCGCTGGCAAAAATCAGCGCTTCAATCAGTTGAATGAGATTTTCCATATTAGGCCGCTTTGTTGGGTTTAATTCGAATATCGTCAAACACTTTGGACTGGCGCACAATCACCTTTCCGTTCCGCACCAGTTCCAACAGAGAAACAAAAGTTACGATGAGTACAATTTTTTCTTTGAATTCACGCATTAAATCCTGAAATAACAGGACTTTTTTGCTTTTTAACTGATTCAGGATATATTCGGACTGCTCTTCCACGGTTACTTCGATTTTCCGCACTTCGTGATAGGTTACTTTGGGCATGGCGTCTATCGCTTTTTTAAAGGCCACCATCAAATCAAAGAGATTTACTTTTTCCAGGAATTCTTCATCGCTTATTTCTTCCTGCAAAGGAAGATAATCGAAATACTTCCGCGGATACAGTTTTTGACGCTTTTCTTCCAAATCGTCCAGCTCGTACGAAGCTTCCTTAAAGCGTTTGTACTCAATCAGCCGTTCCACCAATTCCAAACGCGGGTCTTCCGGGTCTTCACCTTCTATTTCCGGTTTGGGCAGAAGCAAACGCGCCTTGATGTGCATTAAAATCGCCACCATTTCGATGAAATCACCGGCCACATTTAAGTCCAGCAATTCCAGAGCGCCGATATAGCCTAAAAACTGCTCCGTAATTTCTGAAATGGGAATATCGTAAATATCCACTTCATTTTTACGAATCAGGAAGAGCAGAAGGTCAAAAGGCCCTTCGAATATGTCGAGTTTTACACGGTAGCGCATTTTGTTTGATTTAAATGTTTGATTTTAAATTTTAAATGGAACCCAAGTCGAGCGATTGTTGATATAACGTCATTGCGAGGAGCGCAGTGACGAAGCAATCCCTTAGGGGATCACCACGTTGCTATCGCTCAATCCCCCCTTCGCCGGCAGGCGAATCCGCCTCACGGCGTGATTAGCAAAGGGGGTTAGCCCCGATAAATCGGGATGCAAGCAGGGGTTGTAAAATCTTTACAATGCAATAATTGCCCATTAAAAACACCCCCCTTAGTCCCCTCTTGAAAGGGGGGACGTTATGGCAGCAACCACAACAGCGATTCGCGATGACGAGGGAATCATCCATTCAAAATTTAAAATGTATCATTTAAAATTTCCCT
>JANTHG010000022.1 GCA_024762535.1 Calditrichaceae bacterium | reverse complement strand
ACATTACTGTTTCCACCCGACAGGATGTATTCTGCGGACATTAGCCATTCCTGAATAGTTGCAGAAATACCCCGTTTCAAAAAGATCGGTTTTTTGGTTTTGCCCAAAGCGCGCATAAAGGTAAAGTTTTGCATATTCCGCGCCCCGATTTGTAAAATATCTGCATACTCACAGACCATGGGAATCTGCTCTTTATCCATCACTTCGGTAATTACCAGCATATCATTTTTGTCCGCGGCTTCGCGCAAAATCTTTAAACCTTCTTCTCCAAGACCCTGAAAGGAATAAGGCGAAGTGCGTGGTTTAAAGGCGCCGCCGCGTAATATTTTAGCCCCGGCTTTCGACACATTTTCGGCAATAATCATGGTCTGTTCCTTAGATTCCACTGAACATGGCCCGGCCATGACCACTACTTCTTTCCCACCAATCACCACATCCTTTATCTTTATAATCGTATCTTCATGGCGAAATTCACGGCTCACCAATTTATAAGGAGCTGTTATCCTGTAGGCATCCGCTACGTCAGGCATTATTTTTAAATCGCGCGGATCCAAGGTTGATGTATTCCCAATTACGCCCAGCAACGTGTGCTCTACACCGGTCGAACGGTGTATGGCAAAGCCCTGTTCGTCTAAACGTTTAACGATTCTCTCGATGGCTTCTTCCTGCGCATCCTTTTCCATGATGATAACCATAGCAACTCCTGTCTAATCTACTGCTTATCTTGTCTCTTTTATCTTGCGTCTTTAATTTTTCATGTATTAGTTTATTCCATCCAGATACGACTGTAAAATATACACTGCTGCAATCTGGTCGATTTGCTGCCGTTCCCGACTGGGCTTTTTCCCAACAGAACGTAAAGCGTCTTCTGCCATTTTGGTAGTTAAGCGTTCATCCTGTACCAAAACCGGAACCGGCAAGGCATCTTTGAGAGCTTCTGCAATTACATGCACTTCTTCGGTTTTTTTAGAATGCCCGCCTTTTAAGGTGTACGGCATCCCTACAATGATGGAAACGATTTTTTCCTGTTCAATAATTTCTTTTAATTCATAAATAAGCGCTTTTACGGTTCTCCAGCGAATGGTTTTATAGGGATGGGCCAGCATACCCAAAGCATCACTAATGGCGACACCTATTCTTTTTTGGCCAACATCAATAGCCAGTATTTTATCTTTCATTTAAAAATCTTTAACTGGTACTATATTGTTTAATTATTGTTAAATATACAAAAGTATTGGATAAAGCGGAAAATAAAAAAACCGCCAGATAAGCGGTTTTTAATAAAGAACAAAAGGATCAGCCGGATTAGGATGTAAACCGGGCGAGTCTCAGAATATTTAAGCTTCGGGGAGCGATTCTTTCAAAACATCTTTTAGCAATTTACCAGCTTTAAAGTGAGTTTTGCGCCTTGCTGGAACATAGATAATTTCACCAGTGCGGGGATTACGGGCTTTGGGTTTCGGCTTGGTTTTTTTAACTTCAAATACGCCAAAATCCCTAATTTCAATCCGTACCTCAGGATCTGCTTCACTTAAAATTTTTCGTAACACAGTAAACACTGCATCAACAAATTTTTCAGCATTATAAATTTTCTCACCTAATTCCTGGGCTGTTCGTTTGGCAACATCCTTCTTCGTTACCGTCTTCATCTGACCCTCCTTATGGACGACAAAATGCCTTAATTGTTTATTATTACTCAAGATAAAACATAAAAACTGCCGAATCAAGATAAAAATTTAATAATCTACCTATTATATTGAACTTACGCTCGATTGGCAAGTAGTTTGGGTATTCGACACGCCTTAAGCGAACTTTACATCTTTTTTTATTATTTATTTTTAGTTTCAGCGAGTTTCTGTAATTCATCCAGTTTTTGCATAGCCTGCAGAGGTGTCATTTGGTTGATATTGACTTTTTTCAAGGCTTCTTTTAGTTTTCCCATCTGTGAATCTTCAAACAGATTCATTTGATTTTTATCTACATTTCGTCCCGACTTCCTTGCAGCTAAGCGTGGTTTACGGCTATGAGGTGTCAATTCATTGGATTCCAGATTGCTGAGAATTTCCCTGGCGCGTTCAATTAAATTGGAAGGCAATCCGGCCATTTGTGCCACATAAATTCCGTAGGAGTTATCCGTACCACCGGCTACAATCTTACGCAAAAATACCACCTGATCTTCCCACTCTTCCACCGCCACATTGTAGTTTTTAATGCGCGGATAAAGCAACGCCAGCTCAGTTAGTTCATGGTAGTGTGTGGCAAACAGGGTTTTCGAACGCAGTCTTTTTTCCGAATGAATATATTCTACTACTGCCCAGGCAATAGACAAACCGTCAAACGTACTGGTTCCTCGGCCAATTTCATCCAATAAAATCAGGCTTTTAGGTGTAGCATTGTTTAGAATATTTGCCGTCTCATTCATTTCTACCAGAAAAGTGCTTTCCCCCAAAGCCAGATTATCGGAGGCACCTACACGGGTAAAAATACGGTCCACTATTCCGATTTGCGCTTCGGAAGCGGGTACAAAGGAGCCGATTTGCGCCATCAAAACAATTAGACCAACCTGACGTAAAAAAGTGGATTTACCGGACATATTTGGTCCTGTTATAATCCAGATTTGCTCTTCTTCGGTATCAAGTTTTGTATCGTTTGCTATAAAGTCTTCGCCATGACCCAAATTTTTTTCTACCACCGGGTGGCGGCCTTCTTTGATGAGGATAGATGTTCCGGAATGAATTTCCGGTCGGATGTAATTATTTTCTACTGCTGCTTCTACCAGACTGAGATAGCAATCCAATTCTGCAATTTTTAAACTGTTTTCCTGAATAGGTTTAATGTATTGGGTAACTTCCTCGCGGATGTTCTGGAAAATACGGTACTCTATTGCATTAATTTTTTCTTCCGCGCCCAAAATTTTTTCTTCCCATTCTTTAAGATCAGGTGTGATGTAACGTTCGGCATTCACAAGCGTTTGTTTTCGAATGTAATCAATGGGTACTTTGTCTTTATGCACATTACTAACTTCGAGATAGTAGCCAAACACTTTATTATAATTAATTTTTAAGGAAGTGATTCCGGTACGCTGCCGCTCCTTTTCCTGGTAGTGCAATAGCCAGTCTTTACCCCCTTCGGAAATAGAACGTAATTCATCCAATTCTTCATCATATCCACTACGGATAAGTCCGCCTTCCTGAATGGTAAGTGGTGGATTATCCACAATGGCTTTTTCAATCAGATTGGCAAGAGGATTTAGCGGATCAAATTGTCTAAATGAATCCTGTAACACCGGGAGGCCGCTTTGACTGATGATTTCCTGCAAGTTCGGAATCACTTTTAACGATTGTTTTAAATTTATCAGATCGCGGCCATTGGATCGTCCGGTTACGATGCGCCCTAAAAGGCGTTCCATATCGAACACGGTTTTAAGCTGTTCTGTCAGGTGTGCGCGTAATTCCCCTTCTTTTTTCAAACCTTCCACCAGGTCCAGGCGCTGGTTTATTTCTTCTTCCTCGAGCAAAGGCTGCTGCAGCCACTGTTTAAACAAACGAGCACCCATGGGTGTTACAGTAAAATCCAGAACAGAAAGGAGGGTATGCTCACTGCCTTTACCGGATATGGTATGGGAAATTTCCAGATTGCGGCGGGTACTTTCATCCAGCACCATAAACCGGGAAAGATTCAATACCTGCAATTGCACAAAATGTTCCAGACGGGTTTTGTAATTTTCCTGTAAATAGTGAATAATCACACCGGCGGCAATAATACCGGCATTCATATCATCACAGCCGAAACCTTTGAGTGAATGGGTTTTAAAATGGTTGAGTAAAATATCGTAGGTGTATTCACGGCTAAAAATCCAGTCGTCGCGTTTGGTAAGGATGGTATTCAAACCCTGTTTAGCCATTTGATGCAAAGGTTCAAAATCGGATTTAGGCACAAGTAATTCTTTAGGTTGAAAACGCTGGAGCTGCTCCAGCAGGTCGCGCGAGTGGAATTCGCTTACCTGAAAACTTCCTGTGGATACATCCGCCACGGCCAGGCCACATTCATCACCATCCCGATAGACAGCAATTAAAAAATTATGGCTGCGGCTATCCAATAATTTTTCGGAAAGGGTTGCACCGGGCGAAGCAATTTCCACTACTTCCCTTTTAACAACACCTTTGGCCAGTTTGGGATCTTCCACCTGTTCACAAATGGCCACGCGCAGGCCGGCAGTCAGTAATTTAGGCAAATAATTATCTAAGGCATGATGCGGGAAACCGGCCAAAGGAACATCAGCCGATTTGCCGTGCGCACGTTTGGTAAGGGCAATGCCGATTGTGCGCGAAAGGAGTTTGGCATCGTCGTAAAAAGTTTCGTAAAAATCTCCCATGCGGTACAACAGGAGTATATCCTTGTATTCCGCTTTGATGCTCAGGTATTGATCCATCAGCGGTGTGGTTTTTGCTTTTTTGGCCGCCATGGTTAAATCTGTATAGGTTGGATTGGCAGACTAAAATAAAAAGTACTGCCCTCACTGGGTTTACTTTCGAGCCAAACTTCACCATTGTGCATGGAAATAATTTCTTTACATATAGCCAGCCCCAAACCTGTTCCTTTCAAAGAAGCATCTTTGCCGGCCTCGGTTTGTTCGTATTTACTGAACACTTTGCTTTGTTCTTCGTAGGGAACGCCTACGCCGGTATCTTTAACGCCCACATGCACTTCCATGGTTTCTTCACCAGTAAGCTCGTTATCTTTTTTAACCAGCTTGCTAAAAATAGTTATTTGTCCGCCATTCGGTGTAAATTTAAGCGCATTGCTTAAATAGTTGCTTAACACTTGTTCGATACGTAAACGATCGAATTGCTGCATGGAAATAGAATGATCCAGATCGATGGATAACGTAATATTTTTTTTCTGTGCTAAAATCAGATTCTGTTCGTAAACGGCTTCAATAAGCGCATTAATTGAATGTATTTCCATTTCAACAGCAAATTTTCCGGCGTCAATTTTTGAAGCTATCATAAAATTATCAACCAGCTTTAGCACCTTATCTACATTATCCTTTGCAATTTGCAGCAATTCTGCCTGCTCTTCGGATATTTCTCCCACCACATTGCTACGTACAATATCTATATAACCCTGAATGATATTCAACGGTGAACGCAAATCATGCACCACCATAGAATTGAAATCGGTTTTCATCCGTTCCAGACGGCGTTGGGGGCGTAAATCAGCCAGTACACCAATAAAGCCTTGTTCATTGGAAAGATTTTTATTAGCTGTTACATACAGTTTAAACGGAATATGGCTTCCTCTATTGGATAGCAGTTCAATTTCAACCCCGTCCGAAGACAATCCTTCTTCGTTTGAATCGGATTTAAATAGTTTGAGAATATATTTTTCCACCTCGCCACGGGTTCGAATGGAACAGAGGTCGTAAATATTTTGCCCAAGTAAAGCATTTGCATTTGAATAGCTAAGCATATCCAAAAGGCTTTGATTTACATAAATCATTTTACCACTATAGTCACAGGTAACCAGACCCATGGTCATGGTTTCAGCTAAAAGCCGGTATTTTTCTTCCGATACTTTTAAATGAGAATACAACCGGGCATTTTCCAGTGCGACAGCAGCCTGGTTAGCAAAATATTCCAGACTTCTCACCTTTTCTTCACTGGGACGAACCCGTTCTACCGGATCATTAACAGCAATGTAACCAAGTTCTTTACCTTTACTTAATACCGGTACGATGAGCCAGTCGCGGTCATCCCATTCTTTTCCTATGGATGACAAGAATCGACGTTGGGCCAGCTTATTCACCGGCTCATCCATGGATTCATGATCAAAAAAACAGGATTGACTTATATGGAAACAGTTATTGCGCCAGTCGGAAAATAATTTATCCGGATAGAGACTGCGCAGGTGATCATAATCGGTACGCTTTATTCCCAGGGCACACACATTCTGGTATTTATGGCCGGAAATTTTCTTACGGTCTATAATAACTACATTCCAACCCAGAGTACGACGAACTGAATCCCCTATTTTTTTTAGTAATTCATCCACTTCAATGTTCAAGGTCAATTCTTTGCCCAAATCAAATACGCGATCCAACTGTTTTATGGTTTTTTGCGCTTGTTTTATCAGGCGACTTTCAACCAATACATTAGTTGCTTTTTGAATGGTCTGCTCTGATGATTGGATTTCTTTATTGGTAAATAATTTTCTGCTTTGTTCATTAGCTACAATAAAAAAGCCTTTAAGCTCATTACCAATATGCACGGCAAACAATAAAATAGATTGATAAATATTGCCGGCCATTTTACTCATTTCTACTAAATCTTTGGCAGGATTCTGCGTTAAATCAAAATGAGCACTGGGTAATTTTGCTTCCAGAAAATTTTCGATAGTCGGGAAATCCTTTAACATCAGCACCGGAGGTTTTTCATTTTCGAATAAATTTTTATCACTGCCCGATTTGTAACAATATTGGGGATATAAAAAGCGAAAACCTTCATTATAATTAAAATAAATGGACATATCTGCCTTTAAATGGCTTAAGAGCTGCAAACTTAAATAATTTGCAATTTCTTCTTCATCAATCATTTTAAAAAACTGATGAATTTCTTGAGTTTGCTCGGGTTCTGCATGTTTGGTTTTACCAATATGCCTATTATTTACAATACGATGTGCCAATGATTGAGCCAATGTCCCCAATTCATCAATTTCCGATTTTGTAAGTTCTTTAACACCGATAAACCCAACTATCAAAAATCCAATTTGATGACGTCCGGTTTGCATGGGAAACTGGTAGAAAACATCCCCGGCTAGCTTAGCGCTGCTAAAAAAATCAAGCATATAGCTATCAACCAACTGCTCAGCTTCCATTTTAGGATTGGCTCTAAAATATTTTTTCCAAACAGGAAACTCAAAAACAGACTGTCGATTTTCTGTTAGTGGGGGTTCTGCAGTTAACAGGCCCGTATAATCGTAATCATTAGTTTTGGAATTAAATACCAAGGAAATTAAAGTATCGGGATTAAAGATATTAAAAATATAATCATTTACTAATTCACATAACCGCTGCACATCCTGCACACGAATCAAATTATATTGTAATTCTGACAATTCTTTTAGATGTTGGCTATGCTCTTCCATCTTTTTAAATCGGGAACGATTCATTAAATGAAAACGTATTTTTACTTTCAATTCAGCCAGATGGGGACTTGCCTCCAGGATATCAGTAATACCGGATTTCTCAATTTCAATACGATCAAAAAGTTCCACATCCGGAATCAGGGCAATTACAGGAACTGTAGCGCCATACGAATCTTCTTTGATTTTTTTAAGGATACTTTTAGAATGAGCGGTCAGAGATTCACCCCAAAGAATTAAATCCGGCTTCATACTGTTTAATAAACTAAAAGCATTATCCACATTATTGGCCAAAATAACGGCAAAATCATTTTCACGCAGATAAACAGAAATCCGTTCTTGTATAAGGGAATTCCTATGTAAAAGCAGAATTTTTTCTTTATAAAGCATAGTTTAGATTCCGAAATTTATGATTAGAGCTCTGCATTTTTAAAATATATAGAAGCAATCCCTTTAAGACTGAGATGTAAATCAATATGATTAATCTTGGATGATTTTACTGCTACCCGATTCGACAAACCGCCGGTAGCTACTACGGTTGTATTTTTACCCAATTCCCTGCGCAAGGCCTGTACCATTCCATCTAACATATATACCGTGCCGAACATAACACCGCTTTTAATACTTTCGGCTGTGGTTTGCCCGATAATATTATCCGGAAAAGTCAGAGATACCTTAGGTAATTTGGCTGCATGGGCATGCAACGCTTCAATAGAGGTATTGATTCCCGGTGCAATAACACCACCAATGTAATCACCGTATGCATCAATACAATCAAAAGTGGTAGCAGTGCCAAAATCCAGCACAATGAGCGGTGCACCATATAATTCTTTCCCGGCTACTGCATTACACAGGCGGTCGGCTCCTACTAATGAAGGGTCCGCATATTTGACTGCCATATCCAAACGGACATCGGCATTGATAATCAAAGGCTTTAATTTAAAATAGCGTTGGCACATCAGCTCATACACAAAGGTCAGTTCCGGAACCACCGAAGAAATTCCAGCGCCTTTTAATTGGTCCACTGTAACACCTTCTGCAAAAAAAAGATAATTAAGAATGGCTGCAATTTCATCCTCAGTACGGGCAATGCTCGATGATATCCGCCAGTGGTTGCGCAAGGCACCCTTTTCAAATAAACCGACTACAGTATGGGTATTGCCAATATCGATAGCTAACAACATTCGATTTCACCGCTGATTAAAGGTTTTAAGGTTCCATCTTTTCGACGATAAACAAGATAACCGGAATCATCTACATCTTCAAATATCGCTTCTTCCCGCTCTTCACTCTGAATCACGGTAATAGGCTGCCCCAGTTGTTCACAGCGTTGTTTCCAGCGCGAAACTACATCGCGGTAATTATTGCGTTCCCAGCGGGCGTAGTCCTGCTCAAGATTACGCAAAATAATGGCCAGTAAATCTTCGGCAACGAGTATTTTTTTACTATAATGGATTAAAGAAGTAGCTTTACCGTTGAGTTCTTCAGGAAAATCTTCCTGAAGAATATTTAAATTAATGCCTATACCTATGGCCAACGCTGTAATAAATTTATCTTTCAAGATAGATTCCATCAAAATACCACTTACCTTTTTTCCTTTTATCAGCAGATCGTTAGGCCATTTAACTGTTACCGTCGGTAAAACCGCGTCAATATGAGAAAAAAATTCTTCCATACTGGAAGCAAGTGTATCCGCAATACCGAGAGTTATACGCTGGGCATATTCTATTTCCACTTCCGGTCGCATCAACACGCTAAAAGTCAGATTCTTTCCCTGAGGCGAAAACCAGCTCTTGCCATGGCGCCCCCGGCCGGAATGTTGAAAATCGGCAACCACAACCGTGCCTTCCGGTGCCTGAGAGCGTGCCATGTTTAAAATAAAAGTATTGGTAGACTCTACCTCGGATAAACAGAAAATATTATTTCCAAAAATTGAAGCTCCCGATTTTTCACGGATGCGGTCGCAAGATAACATGGCTTCACCTAAAAAAAATAAATATTATACGCAAAATCCCAATTAATGCTTCATATTCTATCTGAATGCTTATTTTAAGAATTTGTAGTTTGGTGCTTGTTTTATTTTGAATTCCCCAAATTTCTATTTATGAATTTAGGGTACATGTTCATCGAGTTTGTAATTTAATAATTTTCGTGACAATTACAAGCGATAACTCAATCATTAGCTGTTAGTTAAATACGCATTTCCTGCGGATATAAAATTTTATGACATACGTGCTTTACAGGTGGGACAAATACCGTGGCTTAAAAAGATACCCGGGCTTAGTTGCTCATTATTGGGAACCACTTTCCAGGATTTTGGCTGGCGCGGGTCACCGCCCGGTACTTTTACCCGCTGACACCAGGCGCATACGTAAATCATACCTATCATGGCCGGTGTTTCCTGTGCGACGCTGTATTCGATGTACTGTTCCATGTGTTTCCCTTTCTAATTTCCGTTTCACAGCATAATAAAACAAATCACGTGCCAATTAGACGTAAATACGTTTAAGTATTTATTTTTAAAGTTGTTAGATACTTTTTTTCATAAAAGTTTCTTTAAAAAAGAGGAAATATTTTCCCCTTTCAACCTCATCATCAAATCAAACACTTGCTTTGAACAGGGATTTGGAATTACATTTACACCTACTAACCCGAAGGAGGCAGTATGGAATGGAGAGCCAGCCATATTCTGGTAAAAGATCGTACCTTGGCCAATCATATTTTAAAACAAATAAAGTCAGGAAAAGATTTTCGAACCCTCGCCAAAGAGTTTTCTACCTGTCCCAGTAAAAGTAAGGGCGGGGATTTGGGATGGTTTGGTCCGGGGCAAATGGTGCGTGAATTCGAAGAGGCCGTAAAAAAAATGACCACCGGACGCATCAGCGGACTGGTTCGCACCAAATTCGGTTATCATATTATTAAAAAAACCGGTCAAAAATAAAAAAGGCTCTGCACACAATGCAGAGCCTAAAATTTCCCCCGACCGACTATTTTTTAAAAACCAAAAAGCCGTTCAATTTTAATTATTTGCCACCGCCACATTTGCCGGCACCACACTTGGCATCTTTTACTTTAGCTTTGGCGTCTTTTACCTTAGCATCTACTTTTTTATCAGAATCACCGCATTTACCAGTATCACATTTGGCGCCTTTTACCTTAGCTTTGGCATCTTTAACTTTTGCATCTACTTTTTTGTCAGAACCACCACATTTGCCAGCACCACATTTGGCACTTTTTACTTTAGCTTTAGCATCTTTAACCTTGGCATCTACTTTTTTGTCAGAACCACCGCATTTGCCAGCGCCACATTTGCCAGCACCGCATTTAGCGTCTTTTGCTTTGGTTTTAGATGTTTTTACTTTTGCATCGGCTTTTTTCTCGGTTCCGCCACATTTGCCGGCACCACAAGCCGAACGATTGGTAGTGTTGAATTTGCTGCTAAGTGTTATATCGGATGTTTGCGCTTTTGAGCTGGAAACTGATGTCTTCCCGTTCGCATTCAAATCGCTGGCAATACTGGTGTTACTGAATAAAAATAGTACAGCTACCAATAAAGCTGATCCTGCTACAGCTTTCATTACAGAATTAAATTTCTTCATTTGAAACTCCTCGTTAGGTTATTAATTTGAAATTCAAAGCATATAACCCTGAGAATCGATATCTTATTCCGCGAAGAATGAATTAAATGGCAATTTTATTAAAAATGATGATTTCGTGATACTTTTGTGATATTTGGTGGGCGTTCGAAAAATGTTGATTAAACTTACAAAGAAAGGGAACATACAAAGCTGTCCATACTACTCAAACCTGGATTGAACGATTCCCTCGTCATCATGAATCGCGGCAGCGATGGGACGATCTTCAATTAGTTTGCTTCGTCGCTGCGCTCCTCAATGACGTGCGAGGAGCGTCATCACGAACGACGGAGGAGTGAAGTGATCCCCTGTGGGTTTGCTTCCCTCCTGCGTATGCAGGATTTGCATGATGGTGCTTCCTGAGGGGTTTGCTTCGTCGCTGCATTTCTCGCAATAACGGTTTTTTATTGGGGTTATTTCAACAATTACCCTACTTTGGTATCGTAAGGATTCAATGCATTGAATCCTTACACCGGTTGCGAAAACTGCCATAGCATTCCCCCCCTATCCAGTTTGTTTCAAATTCTATCTAATGGCACTAAAGTGCATAGAAAGAAGGAAGGAAACTTTCATTAGCCCAACTTAAAAAGTCGTACCTAATCATAGTTAAATGAAGTAGTCAGGCAAAATGAATAGCCTAAATCTTCACCACCTTTTATTTAAATCGTTTAGGCTGAATGTGGTACTTTTTAATTTTATAACCTACCACCCGCTCGGTACTGTTTAACAAACGGGCCGCACAGGTTTGATTTCCTTTACACATTTTCAGCGCATCCTGAATAAGTTCTTTTTCATACCCTTCAACGGATTCCTGCAGTGAAAGGCGCGGTACCGTATCGCTGCTCTCCGCTGTTTGCAGAGTAGGCGGCAAATGGTAACCGTGAATAACCTGGTCTTCACAAACTAACACGGCCCGTTCAATACAGTTTTCCAGCTCGCGCACATTCCCGGGCCAGTGGTAACGCATAAGCATATCGATGGCAGGTGTAGAAATCCGCCGAATGGGTTTACCCTGCTGCCGGGCATATTTAAGCATGAAATGGTCGGCTAATAACAAAATATCCGCCTTGCGTTCCCGTAACGGAGGCAATAAAATAGAAAACACATTTAATCGGTAATATAAATCCTCACGAAATTCTCCGCTTTGAATACGTTTTTCCAGATCTGCATTGGTAGCGGCAATCAAGCGCACATCTACCTTAATTGTTTCCGTACCGCCAACCCGCTCAAATTCCTGTTCCTGCAGAATCCGCAGTAGTTTAACCTGAGTCATGGGACTCAAATCACCTATTTCATCCAAAAAAATGGTACCGCCATCCGCCAGTTCAAATCGTCCTTTTTTACGGGCCAGCGCGCCAGTGAAAGCGCCTTTTTCAAATCCGAAAAATTCTGACTCTATCAGATTATCCGGAATGGCAGCACAATTTACACCAATGAAGGGCTTTTCACGTCGCAGAGAATTGTAGTGGATTGCCTGGGCTATCAGCTCTTTGCCGGTACCAGATTCCCCCCGAATCAGAACCGTCGTATTTGCACGGGATACCTGCGCTACCTGTGTGTACACTTCGCGCATGGCATGGCTGGTGCCAATAATTTTTTCAAAACTAAATTCACCCTGTAATTTTTGCTTTAGAGCGGCATTCTCTGTGTTCAGTTTTTGGCGTTCCAGCTCGATTTCGTTTCGCAACCGAATGGGCTGTAACAAAGCAGAGGCAACTAGCGTCAAAAAACGTTTTGTATTGTCATAATCCCGATTAGAGCGATATTTGAGGTTAACGGTCAGCACGCCAACGGTTTGATAATCCAACACAATGGGCACAGCTAAAAAGGATTGCTCTTTTTCCTCATCGCTATTCCAGGAGCTTTTACGATTCAAAAAAAGAGGTTCTTTGCTTACCCGCGGTACTACAATCAATTTGCCGCTTTCCGCTGCCCGGCCGGTAATGCCTTCTCCATATTTGTATTCCGTTTTAGCGCCGTCCGCCACATACCCTAACGAAGCAGCCATCTTGAGACGCTTCTCTTCCACCACAGATAGGAAAATAGCACCCGCTCGAATTCGATACGAATTTTGCAAAATCTGCAACACAGCAGAAAAGGATTGTGAAAGATTCAGGGAACGGCTGAGCGCCTGATTAATTTCAATTAAAATGCTCAGTTTACGCTCTAAGGATTCGGAACGACTGATTTTGGCTTCCGGCATAGCACTTCCTACAATTTTGTATCATTTTAAAATTAATATACAATTTTGAAGACCTTAACACAATACAGCAAAAATAGAAAACAGATACACCAACTCATTCACATAAAAAGTAGCGTCAAAAGTTTCTTGTTAAAATAAAAACTAATCTGTTAATTATTTGATAACTACCTACATTCATAGGCTTATCCCGTCCATGTCTGACTTGAGAGGATATCCCGAAATAACCCAAGGTCAAGTCAGTCATAGGGCTAAAGCCCTAAAAATGCGAATGTGTTTTCTATTTAATCCCCATCCTAAAGGATGGGGCTAACTAACTAAACCTTTGACACTGCCGATAAAAATCTCAATAGCAAAACCACTATTTATCCACATCATATTGGAACATCGTACAAATTTAAATCCGCCGGAACTCAACCGTAAGATTTCCTAACATCCCCAAAAAACGTTTTTCTACAAATTTGTAGGTTTGGATTCATTTATATACAATTTCGTATTAAAAATATTCCCTCTTCGCTTACAACGCCCTTTAATTTCAAGCATTTCTTTACACAATCTTATTGGCATAATACTTGTATTAAAAAGAGCTTAAGTTCAAAGGTATCAAACCGAATACCATAAAAGTTATTTCATTTCAGTTCATAATAAAGGAGCCCTTACATGTCCGATAAAAAAAATATACGCCAGGAAATATTATTGCGCTTAGCGCGTGAAAACACACCCATATCCGACACACCACCGCAAAGCGCGGCAAGCTATTTTGGCGTCAACACATTTAACGATCGGGCAATGCGCGACTATCTGCCCAAAGACGTGTACAAAAAACTACGTCAAACCATGCGCGACGGAGAAAAACTGGACCCGGGTATTGCCAATACGGTAGCGCACGCCATGAAAGAATGGGCTATTGATAAAGGGGTAACGCACTACACCCACTGGTTCCAACCGCAAACCGGTTTAACCGCCGAAAAGCACGATTCTTTTTTGGAATATGACGGAAATTCCGTTATCGAACGTTTTAAAGGAAGCCAATTAGTACAGGGGGAGCCGGATGCCTCTTCCTTTCCCAGCGGCGGGGCGCGTACCACCTTTGAAGCACGCGGCTACACCATGTGGGACCCTACCAGTCCGGCTTTTATTGTAGATGGTCCTAAAGGCGGTATTCTCTGTATTCCTTCCCTGTTTATCAGTTACACCGGTGAAGCACTGGATAAAAAAACGCCCTTATTGCGTTCTATGGAAGCGCTTTCCAACTCTGCCCTTAAGGTGCTGCGTCTGTTTGGCAAAGAAGATATTACCCGTGTGCACACGACTATCGGTACGGAACAGGAATATTTTTTAATTGATAAATCCTTTTACAATTTGCGGCCCGATTTGCAGCTAACCGGCCGTACCCTGTTGGGCGCACCTTCACCCAAGGGGCAGCAATTAGACGACCACTATTTTGGTTCCATTAAAGAACGCGTATTGGCTTTTATGCAGGATGCTGAACACGAACTGTATAAACTGGGCGTACCTGCTACTACCAGGCATAATGAAGTAGCGCCGCACCAGTTTGAAATCGCTCCGATTTTCGCCGAAGCCAATGTGGGCGCAGACCGCAATCAGGTAATCATGGAAGTACTTAAAAAGATAGCTAATCGTCATAATCTGGCTCTGCTACTTCATGAAAAACCGTTTGCCGGCATCAATGGCAGCGGTAAACATAATAATTGGTCTATGGCCGATTCTCAGGGCAATAATCTGCTCGACCCGGGCGATACGCCTGAACAAAATCTTCAGTTTCTTATTTTTCTGATTGCCACTCTAAAGGCGGTTTACGATTACGGTGGCCTGTTACGCATGACCATTGCTTCTGCGGGGAATGACCACCGCCTGGGTGCCAACGAAGCACCACCCGCTATTATTTCCGTTTTCCTTGGTGAACGGCTCAATAAAATTCTGGACGATATTAAAAAGGGGAAACAGTCCAAAAAAGCGGAAGAATATATCATCGATATGGGTATCGACAAAATCCCTGCCATCCTGCGCGACTATACGGACCGCAATCGTACGTCGCCCTTTGCTTTTACCGGGCAAAAATTTGAATTCCGCGCCGTTGGCTCTTCCGCTTCTGTTTCATTACCCAACACCGTACTTTCCGCTGCTGTGGCAGATTCCCTCGATATCATTCTCAAAGATATTGAAAGCGAAATGAATGCCGGGCAAAAACGGGATGATGCTGTGTTAAAAGTTTTACAAAAATATGTAATCGAAACCGAACCCATCCGCTTTGAAGGCAATAATTACAGTAAAGAGTGGGAAGAAGAAGCGGCTAAACGGGGTCTGCCCAATGTAAAAACGACAGGATATGCATTGGATTTTTTGATAAAAGAAAACAATACAGCGATGCTGGAACGGCAGAATATTTACCGTAAGAGTGAAATTGTAAATCGCTACCATACCAAATTGGAACAATATGTTACTGCTCTGGAAATTGAAAAACAAACTCTGTGTGATTTGGTAAACACCCGGGTGGTTCCGGCGGTATTTGAATACCAAAGCCGCTTATTGGAAGTTATTAAGGGTTTGCGTGATTTAAACGGATTAATGGATGGCGAGCCTTTTGACGAACAAACCGAAATCTTAAAAGAGGTAACGCACTTAATGCGCGAACTGCGCCAACGCTGTTCCGAACTGGAAAAAACATCCAGCAAAACAGTTTCCATTGAATCTCTCCCGGAACAGGCCAAATTCTATGCCGATTATATTACCAAAGGGATGGATGCAGTTCGGGAACCGGCGGATAAATTAGAACAACTGCTTCCGGACGATTTATGGCCATTGCCCAAATATTCCGAGATGTTGTTTATAATGTAAACATTCCGGAATGAAGCTCTAAAAGTTAAAAGCGCCTGAATACACATCATTATTCAGGCGCTTTTTAGTTAGAATTTGAACAAAAGCATGGGATTATTCATTTTGCAAATTTTATTCGGTTGGCATTGCCTGCGTTTCAATTTGTGGGTTTGAGCTGCGTTTTTTGGTAACAGCTCCGGTAAATAATTTCCGGAAATAGAGCCGCATATCATCAAAAAGAGTGTAGGCCCAGGGAACAGCAATCAGAGAAACCAGGGTTGAAAAAATCAGCCCGCCAATAATGGTTCGTCCCATGGGCGCATACGGAATGCCTATCATTTTGGCATTGCCCACAGCCATAGGGATGAGTCCGCCAATCGTTGTAAATGCCGTCATCAAAATGGGACGATAGCGGTTCTTGCCGGCTTGAATGAGCGCATCTATTCGGCTGTGACCTTCCATACGCATACGATTTACCAAATCTACCAATACAATGGCATTGTTCACTACGATTCCGATTAAAATAATAAAACCGATTTGGCTCATCATGTCCTGGGGCGTACCGGTAATAAACAAAATCCAATACGCGCCGACAAACGAAAAAGGAATAGACATAATCACTGAAAGCGGCAGTACAAAAGATTCAAACAAAATACCCATTAGTAAAAATACAAAAGTAATAGAAAGTACCACGGCAAACGTCATGCTTTGCCCACTCTGCATGATACGGTTAAAACGCTTTCCTTTACTCCAGGAATAGCCGTAAGGCAATTGCAGTCCTTCCATCACTTTATCCACTTTACCGTACACTTTACCCATATCTTCTGCAGTGGTGTTGGCCTTAATACTTAAAAAGGTTTTACCATTTTCCCGATGAATTTCACCAAATCCTTTTTTAACTTCAAAACTTGCCAAAGCGCCGAGAGGAATTTCTTTTCCGTTGGGCGTAAAAAAAGTAATATTTTTTAACTGTTCTAAATTTTTTCGGTCTGCTTCGCGTAATTGCAGTAAAATGTTAACTTCTTTTTCTTCGGTCTGGTAACGGGGCAATTGAATACCGCGCAAAGCGTACATAACCGTTCCGGAAATGACGCGGGGACTAATGCCGTATTTTTGAACTTGTTCTCGCTTTAACACCAAACGGATTTCATCCATGCCTGTTTCACGGTCTGTTTCCACACTGATAATTTCTTTTATTTTACGCAGACGACGTTCCACCTCTTTGGATAGCTCGGCCAGCTTATGGGTATCATCCCCAAACAGGCTCAGGCTGATTGAAGAATCGTCGCCTCCACTCTGTTGCTGCCAGCTGGTACGTAATTTGACACCCGGGAAATCAGGTAAGCGTTTTTTAATATCTTCCACTACTTTATCCCGCTCCATGTATTTTTGGCGTTCTATTCCAAACAAACTAAGCGTACCGTTAAAAATAACTTCATACCAGGGTTCGGGTTCTTCGGGTTGTAAAAACACATGAATACGTCCCTGATTGTTACGGTATCGCACATCAATTGTACGCACATTATACACATCGCTCTTTACACGGACGCTATCTTCCACACGTGCCATTAGTTGGGCGGCATCATTCAATGAATAGTTATCCGGCATTTCAAGTCGCAGGTTAAAGTCGTTGATATTCCCCTGATTATTGTCCGTACGCGCAACATGATTCATCGCATACTGGGTTGAGAAAAGAGTGATCAATAAAATAATAAAGGTTTCCATACGGTGGGTCAATACCCAACGCAGCGTATTCTGGTAAGCCGTATTGGTTTGAATAATCACCTTTGGTTCACTTACTTTGCGCTTGCTAACTACCTTACTAGCTGTTAGGGGAATAAATACCAGTGCCACAATCAGGGAGGCCAGCAAAGAAAAAATTACCGGGAGCCCGATGCGCATCATATAAAATTTAAAGCCAATCTGGTCATTCATTAAAATCAGCGGCAAAAAGACTACAATAGTCGTAAAGGTCGCCATGGTTACAGCAAGAGAAACTTCCTTTCCACCCAAGGCGACAGCATCGTGATCATTGAAGCCCTGTGAGCGTTTATGATAAATATTTTCAAGCACCACAATCGAATTATCCACTACCATACCAATGGAAATCATGAGCCCCATCATGGTTATCAGATTGAGGGACCAACCCATAAAATATAAAATAGTCAGACTGACTAAAATGGAAAGCGGAATAGCAACATTTAAAATGAGGGTCATGCGTAGGCGGCGTAAAAAGAAGTAGAGTACCAGCAAAGCAAAAAGTCCGCCCCAAATACCGGCTTTTTTAAGATTATCCACCGAATCCTGAATAAATTGCCCCTGATTAAATAAAATTTCCGTTTTGATGGACTTTAACCTGGGGTCGGTACGGAACTCTTCCTTCAGCTTCGCATCAATACGATTGCAAATATCCACTGTATTGGCCAAAGATTCTTTATAAACACCAATCTGAATCGCCTTTTTACCATTGATGCGCTGCACCCAGGTTTTTTTGGGCACAGCATACTGCACTTTGGCGATATCTTTTAACAGAAGATTGGTTCCTTTGACAGGAATATTACGCACATCGTCCAAACTGCGGAATTTACCCACAGAGCGTACAAATATTTTTTGACCACCGGATTCGATAAAACCGGATGACAGGGCAAAATTATCGCGTCGTAAATCTTCAATAATATTAAACAGATTGATTTTGTAAGAGCGTACGGCATCCTGATTTATATAAATCTGAATGGATTTTTCATCGGCCCCATAAATTTCCACATTAGCCACACCGTCTATTTGTTCCAACGGTTTCTTAATCAGTTGCTCGGTAAAATAAAACGGGTCTTCCAGTTCATAATCCGGAATCAAAGCGACCCACATAATGGGCTGGTCATCGTTATTCCATTTACGAATATACAGCCGTTCCACATCATCCGGCAGGTCGGGCTTTACCCGTTCCATGCGGTCGCGTAACTGACTGTAGGCCAGGTCCATATCCGTGCCCTGCTCAAAATTGATGAAAGTAAAACAGCCATTGGCGCCGCTGTTCGTATTAACCGTTTGTACCCCTTTAATGGTTCGTACCACTTCTTCGATGGGGCGGGCAATATACTGTTCCACTTCTTCGGGATTAGCATTTGGATAGGGCGCCCATACACCAAGAAAGGGCGGTGTAAAACCGGCGGGCATCAGTTCTACGGAAATCTGATTATAGGCAATAAAGCCTACCACCAGCATGGCCAGAAACGTCATCAGCACCGTAACCGGTCGCTTGAGAGCCAATTCCGGTAAAGAAGTAGTCTGTTTCACTTTCATCTTATCCATGAGTGGCTGCGCCTTCCGGTTGTGTTTCCCGGGTAAACATAACGTAAACCGTGGGAATAACTACTAGGGTTAACATGGTAGAGACAATGAGCCCGAGAATTACTGTAATAGCCATAGGTGTACGTATCTCCGCGCCATCCCCCAGGCCCAGAGCCATGGGTAAGAGCCCCAGCACCGTAGTGGCTGTGGTCATCATAATTGGGCGCAGACGCACTTTACCTGCTTCGATGACAGCATCCACCTTAGACTTACCCTGCTTACGCAGATGATTGACATAATCGACAAGTACAATGGCGTTGTTTACCACAATACCGGCCAGCATAATCATCCCGAGAAAGACCACAATACTCAGCGGAATATTCAGTAAATACAGAAAAATAACCACGCCGATAATAGCCAGCGGAATAGTAAAGATGATAATAAAAGGATGAATCAGGGATTCAAACTGCGAAGCCATCACAATGTAAACCAGAAAGATGGCCAGCGCCAGCGCCAGCATCAAACTGTTTAAGCTGGTTTCCATTTCCTTATTCTGTCCGGCAATTTCATAACTGAAATCCGGCGGTAAGCTCATGGCTTCGATTTGTTCATAAATAGACGCATTGGCGCTGCTTAAATCCATTCCTTCGGCCAGATTGGCTGTGATCACGGCCGTACGCTGCTGCCCGATACGGCGGATTTGAGAGGGGCCTTCGCTTATGCGCAGCTCTGCTACAGATTGCAGGGTAATGGGAATAGGACTTCCGGGATTAACCACCAACTGGCGGAGATTATTCAGACTTTTTTTATCTTTATCACGCAAACGCACCAGTACATCAATTCGCCGGTCTGCTTCTTTAAACTCGGTTGCCACATCGCCTCGCACCTTATTGCGGATAATAGAAGCCACGTTGCGGATACTCAGGCCGTGATGCGCCAGTAATTTACGGTTGTAGTAAATCTGTACTTCGGGGTTGCCGCGCTGAATATTGGACTTTACGTCCACCAGACCGGGAATTTCCTGCATACGTTCTTCCAATTGCCAGCTGTATTTTTGCAAATCGGAAAGATTGTAACCTTTTAAATAGACTTCTACCGGTGTTTTGGAACTAAATAAAACCGGCCGGGAAATAGTTGAAGCAATTCCGGAATTCTCTGCCATAATAGCGCGAACCCGCCGGGATACCCGTTGTTCGGCATGGGCCAAATCGCTTCCGGGTTTGAGCGTAATGGTTAACTTCGCCGTGTGTTCCCCTTCATCGGAATCCGATGTGGCGCTTTTATCCGTACCGCTTACCGCTGCCACCTGTGCCACTCCGGGAACTTTTAAAATTTCCTGCTCTATGGGCAGAATCCGTTGGTCGGTTTTTTCTACCGGTGTACCCACGGGCAATTGCAGTTCCAGATAAAACTCGCCCTGATGTACTTCCGGAATCAGCTCGCTGCCAAGCCGCGGCCAGATAACAAAAATGGTAAACAGAAAAAGCAGAGTAACACTGCCCAGTACCGCGTACTTATTATTCAGGGATTTAACCAGCCATTTGGGATATTGCCGTTCTAACCAGTTAAACATCCAGTCAAATACAATCACGACCAAACGTATGGGAACAGTGAGCAACATCCGCAAAACAAACACAATCAAATAGAAAAACAACACAATTAATAGAATAAACGCATGTATCAAACGAAAGGCAACTTCCAGAATAATTTGTAAAATAAACTGAAATAAATAAAATACAGCTTTAATCAAAAACCAGGGTGTAAGGCCAATGCTTTTAAAAACACCTCCACCCAAAAAAGCGGCTTTGATGCTTCCAAAATTTTCATACAGCGCTGTTGCTGACTGAAAGCGCAGGTAGTCCGGCCAGATACGCTGCACAAATTGCCATTGCTGCATATTGTTTGTGGCAAAGCGTTGCACTAGAACCCCGTATTTCTGCGGCAACACAAAAGACAAAACCCATCCTACCGGCTGAAACAGAACCAAAACCAGTACGGCCAGCGCCTTGAAAAGCGAAAGGGATAGTGTAAGAACCACAAGGGACGAACGCTTTATCCATTCCCAGAAGATCCGGAAAAAGAGCCCAAACCACAGTGGTATTTTAGAAGCAAACGAAACGCTGCCTTTGGTGAACAAATTGTCCAGTTTCTCTTTTAAGGGTACATTCAGAATAAAAGATTTCGGAATGGCTTTCATATCCACCGCACCGGTGAATTTACTCATTTCGCGCGAGGACAGCATGGGAATTAAAAACAGGGCTACCAGCAAAGAAGCTATCAGCGAAAAAACCACGGTCAAAGCCATATCACCAAATACCTGACCGGCCACGCCCTGAACAAAAACAATGGGAAAAAATACGGCAATCGTAGTGAGGGTAGAAGCAATCACAGCGCCACCCACTTCACTAACGCCACGCAGCGTGGCGGTTAATAAATCGTCTCCGTCTTCACGGCAACGGGCAATGCTTTCCAGCACCACAATGGAGTTATCCACAAGCATCCCGATACCGAGCGCCAGCCCCCCAAGCGACATAATATTGAGCGATACATCAAATATCTTCATCGGTGCAAAAGTGGCTATAATGGAAATCGGAATCGCAAGGCCGATAATCGTAGTTGGGCCCAGGCGACGCAAAAAGAGGAATAAAACCAGAATAGCAAGAATACCACCCATCACAGCCGTGCTTTTAACCTCATCAACCGAATTCTTGATAAAGATGGATTGGTCGGACAGAGTTTGAATATGAACGCCTTCAGGCAGACTATAGGTTAAAAAATTGGTCATGCGTTTTTTCAGCAATCCCTGTTGGCGGTTTTGACGATTATTCTGATTCTGTTTTTGCGTCTCCGGATGTTTTTGCAAATAAGCCAACCGTTTCACGAAAGCCTGCTGTTGAGGCGTTCCGTATAGCTTATCTTTGACCCGTTTGGCTACAGAAACAATATTAGCATCCGCTTCTTTGTATATTTCAATTTCTACACTCTCTTTGCCGCCAATACGCGTAATGATTTCGCGCTCTTTACTGGTACGCCATACGGTACCAACATCCTTTACTTTAATATCCACACCGTTAAAACGGCCCACTACTACTTCTTTTATTTCTTTAATGGATTTGAATTCATTAAGGGTTCGAACCAGATATTCCGTATCGCCTTCTTTGAGGTTACCACCTGCCAGATTCACATTTTCTTCGGCCAGACGATTTTTTACACTCTGAATATCCATGCCAATAAGGGCCAGTTTCTGCTCATTTAGCTCCACACGGATTTCTTCTTCCAGGCCACCCTTTACTTTTACAGCGGCTACACCGTCCACTGTTTCCAAAGCGCGCTTGATTTGCTCTTCACCAATGTAGCGCAACCGGGTTAGTCCGGCATCCCCGTACAAACCGATTCGGATAATCGGGTCTAAAGAAGGGTCATAGCGTAAAATAAGCGGACGTTTCACGTCATTGGGCAAAAAGACCTGGTCCAGCTTTTCGCGGATATCCGCCGTAGCCGCATCCATGTCCGTGTCCCAGGTAAAATCCAAAATCACATCGGATTGTTCGGCCTTAGAAACCGAACTGATGGTTACCAGATTATCCACCACACCCAGCGCCTGTTCAATGGGACGTGAAATCGTAGTCTCAATTTCTTCTGGCGCGGTTCCGGGATATTCCGTGCGCACTGTTAAGCTGGGATAGGTCATATCCGGCATTAAATTGAGAGGAAGCTGCTGGTATGAAATCCAGCCAAATACCACCACGCCGATGACAACCATTAAAATAGCTACCGGACGCTGAGTGGTAAAGTTGTAAAAATTTGAACGCAAATCCTGATTCTTGCTCATATAATTTCTTTCCGCTTTGGCAAAAACACGAACCGTTTATCTGGTTTCGTTTTCCGGTTTCGTTTTCCGAACAGTTACCACATTAACCGGCGTACGGTCTTTCATACCGGCCTGTCCTACTACAATAATGTTTTCTCCTGCTTCGATTCCTTTGAGAGATTCGACCTTCTCGTTATCCTCGTAACCTACCTGCAAACGAACTTTATGAGCCACACTATCGCGCACAACAAATACGTTTTTGTCTTCGTTCTCATACACAATGGCCGACTTTGGAATAAGCACCACATTTTTATGGGTATCCAGCACAATATGCACATTCACAAACATACCGGGTCGCAGCTGATTACCACTGTTCCGAACCCCCACTGTTACTTTAAAGGTGCCGCTGGAAGGGTCTACTACCGGACTGATGCGTTTTATCCAGGCATTGAATTCTTTACCCGCTAAATTGTCAGAAGTAACGACCGCTTTTTGGCCGATTTTCAACTGATTCAAACTTTTTTCCGGCACATACACCACGGCAATTACCTGAGAGTTGTCTACTACGGAAAACAATTTGTCGGTAGGTTGAATCCGCTTTCCTATTTTAGCCAGACGTTCCCCTACCCTTCCGGAAATAGGCGAACGCACTTCTGTGTAACTAAGATTAAGTTTGGCCTCGTCCAACTGTACCTGAGAGGCATCCAGAGCAAAACGGGCTTTTTCGAATTCTTCATCGCTGAGCAGGGATTTACTGTGCATAACTTCTAATCGCTTGTAATTACTTAACTGTTGTTCGTAATCGATTTGCGCTTTCCGCACGCTCAGTTCATATTCCTTGGCTTCGAGCTTTAAAAGCACTTCACCTTTTTTAATATATTGTCCTTCTTCCTTGTAAATCTCTTCCACAATACCCTGTACCCGGGAATAAACATCGGCCATTACTTCCGTTTCCAGATTGGAACTGAGCAGGATATAATTAGAAATATCCCCACGTGAAACAGGAAGCACTTCCACAGGTACCCGTTCCACAGTTTTCTGTGTTTTAGCTGTTATTGTTTTTTTGTTTCCGGACTGTCCTTCAGCCGTTTCCGGTCGTTGGCCACACTGCATCAGCAGCAGGGAAACCGTAACCATTACTAAAAAAATGAAAATAAAATTCCTGCGCATAACCGCTCCATAAAATTTAAATAAAAAACTGTTTGCTACTACGAGAAAACCAAACTA
>JANTHG010000021.1 GCA_024762535.1 Calditrichaceae bacterium | reverse complement strand
GCGTTTGTTTCTGAAGCAGTGGTAAAGGCGGGACCTGCCATTTAATATGGATAAAAGCGGAATGTCGCAGATGTTCCGCTTTTTTATATTTCTTTCTTAAACCAGTTCGTTCCTAAGGTGTTATCTTTTTTAAAACCGACAGCCTGTAAATAGCGGGCGTGTTCGGAAACGGTGGTATGCGCTATGGCACACTTATAATTCATCTCTCTAAAAAGAGCATGTGGCTTTTGATACAGATAATGCGCGTTTTGTAAATCGCGATATTGGGGAATGGAATAGTCTAGACAAATTTTCAGGGTTTGATTTTCCTGTTTCTCGGCAATAAACAAACTAACAGGGAGCAGATTACGCAATACAAAAATAATCACATAATCCCGGTCTTCTTTCAGTGAAAATTCAGGGAAAAAATATTGAATGTCGCTTTGGTAAAATTCTAAAAAGCGGTTTAAAAAGGGGCTTTGGCGTGTACGGATGGGCAGCAATTCAAAATAATCTTTTTGCCGCCGCATCTGGACTAAATAATAAATATCTACCAGTGAAATAAATCCGTTTAAAAGTAAAACCGGATAAGCGCCTACCAAAAAGCCGTAAAAAGCAAAGGTGGAAGCGCCAACCAAATTGATTTTTCGTAAGCGGGTTATCGATTTCATCATTAAAGAAAGAGCGACCAAGAACGAACCAAGGTAACCAACCAATTCTATCCAGTGTTCCAGTATATACATTTATTTTGATCCTTTTATATTCATTTTAGCAAAACAACTATCCAGCAAAGCCTGTTCAAATTGTTCATTTGTATCATACACATAACCCAGGGATGGCTCCCAAATAGCAGCCTTTTCCATACAGAGGTAGAAAAAAACCTTGTTATGCCAGGGCCTAAAGGTTTGATGCATTAAACGAAATTTTTTGATTTTAATTTCATCCGCGTAGGTCAGCTTACCGTGCGGGTCTGTTACAAAATGCATTTGCAGGATTTTAGTGGACTGGCCCTGCTCGCGGATTTTCTTAATCACCGGTTTAATGAAGGTAACCGAACCAAATGAAATGAAGAATACTTCCTCCGGTCGGAAACGTTCGAGAATATCTTTGGCAATTTGCGGATAGGCTTCTTCCCAGCGGTCGTATATGATGATAGGATGGAAATGGAAAGACACTTTTATTCCAAGGTCGGCCACCGTACGGGCAGCCGATAACCGCTGTTCCAGACTGGCCGTAAAATATTCTTCATTATCGATTATATCCTGAGGATTCAGCGACCAGCTGCACACAATATTGGGAGGCGCTTCGTGTTCCAGAAAATAAGAAATATTGTCCGATTTGGTTTTAAACTCCAGCATTACCTGTGGATGATTGCGGGCAAATTCAAACAACGTGTCCAGCATGCCGTTGCGATTGCCCCACACTAAAGAATCGGATGACTGGCCCGTACCAATGTGAATGCGCTTTCCCGGTTCCAAAGGAATGGCATCCAGCTTGCTTTTTAAATCAGCGTCAATGGTTACGGTCTGGTTGTAGAAAGTCTGGATGGTGCAATAGGTACAGCCAAAGGCGCAGCTCTGAACCGCATCAATGGTGCGCAAATTACAGCACACGGTTTTTTCCGAAGCTACCGGACACCAGCCAAAAATATTAGCGTCGTTATGTTCCGTTACAATTCGGCTCTTTACGGGTTTAACCGGTTTAATCATTTCTGTATGGGCGTAGTGTTTGGGTTCGCTTTTCAGCCGGCTCATGTGGTTCTGCAGGGCTGCCATAAACTGGGATTTTGCTTTTTGCGGTTGTTCGGCAAAGTTTGTGCGTGCATCGAGCTGCTGCCACCAGTGTTGCAGCGGGTCTTCGTTCCACATATCCAAATCACGCCCTGCTTCGGTCAGTTGACGAAATTGCTGAAAAGACAACCGGAAACGCAGTGTCAAACGGCGAATGAGCGCTTGCTCATCCCGGGGTAGCTTCCCATATAAATGGTATTGAGCGTATTGTTCAAATTTATCTGTAATATTATTTGGTTTCATAGGCTTCTCGATTAAACAGGTCGGAATATAGAGGTATTCCGGACTGGAGTAAAATTTTTTTCTATCTCCAGAGAACAGGCTGTATTGTCTGGCCGTTGCTTTCGAATACCAGGGCGCCAAAATGGTCGGTGCGCAAAGGGTGTGCGCCCAATCGGTGCAATCGGGCTACGGTCTTCCGGGATGGGTGGAAAAATTTATTGTGCCTGCCTACCGAAATAACGGAGTAGCGCGGTTGTACTTCCTTTAAAAAAGAGATACCGGATGAGGTTTTGCTGCCGTGATGTCCCACTTTTAGTACGTCGCTGTGCAAGAATTGTTTGTACGATGCGAGCTCGGGTTCGGCATTGTGTTCCAAATCTCCGGTAAATAAAAAAGCAGTGTGCCCATATTGAATCTGAATCACCAAAGAGCTGTTGTTTACTTCATTGCCGGAATAGGAGTGGGGCTGTACATATTTCCCGAAAGGATGCAGAACATAGGCGCGAAAGTCAGGGCCGAGGAAAAGCTGGTCACCGCGTTGCTTGTAAGCAATGGGTATGTGATGCCTTTCGGCGGTTTTGAGTAATTGTTTGTACAAACGGGTTGTATTGGTATATCTGCTCAGGACGAGTGTATCTACAGGAAAGGATTCCATAATAGCAAGCAGACCGCCGATATGGTCGCTGTGTGGATGTGTGCCTATCAGGTAGTCAATATGCCGAATGCCGTAATAGTGCAGCAGGGGAACCATGTAACGTGTGCCGGCATCCATAGAATAATTACGGTCGCCGCCGTCAATAACCACGGCTTTCCCATTGGGCAGGCGGAGGATGGCGCCGTCGCCCTGATGTACATTTACAAACGTTACCTGCAATTGGGAAGGCGTTGAAGAGTAGAAAAATAGTAACAACAGAATTCCAAGCGCTGCCAGCGCTATACTCCGTTTGGTGGCGCGCAACAATAAAAGAACCAGCACAATAACACACCATAACAACCAGAGTTCCGGTTTACCCATCTGTATTTGTACAAAAGGCCAGCGGGCAAACCAGGCATTTACCGTGCTGATGGCTGAAAAATATAAATGAATAACCTGCCCGAGGCCGGATAACAAAGCCGGAATCCCCGAAGACAGTAAAATAAACAAAAAGCACAAAGCAACCAATCCACCAATAAAGGGAATCAGAAGAATATTAATAAAGACCGCCCCCGTTTGCAGTGTGCCGTAATACCACCAGGTGAGCGGGGTTGTGGCCAGTACAGCCGAAAGGGAAACAAGAAAGGACTGGACAATGTATCGCTGCACGCGGGGTGTCCCTTTTCGGAAAAACGCTATTTTCCGGAGTCTGGGATAGCCGAATAAAATTCCACCTACGGCTGCAAAGGAAAATTGAAAGCCGGGCGTGAGTGCTTGGTGTGGAAAGGGCAAAATAATCACCAACCCGGCCACAGCCAGGATATTGAGTGGTGGGACACGCCGTTCTAAAAATTTAGAAGCAAAATAGATAGCAGCCATTATTCCAGCGCGGACAGCCGATGCTTTAAAGCCGGTAAGTGCGATAAATACAAATAATAACAAAAGGGATAAACCCACCCTAATTTTGTACGAAATCGGGAAAAGGCCAAAAATCAGCATAAAAATCATCAGAATAAAGCCGATATGCAGCCCGGAAATGGCCAGCACGTGTACAATGCCTGTTTTCTGAAACTGCCGTACCAAATTCCGGTCTAAATTTTGCCGTTCTCCAAGCATCAGCGCCAGCACAACACCAGCACTGGGTTGCGGAATATAGCGGAATATGGTATGCCGAATATGTCGGCGTAGTGGTTCCAGCAGCATGCGTTGCCAAATATTTCCCGATTGGCCGGGAAGGATGGTTAGTTTGCCTTCGATTAGGCTGGTTTGCAGCGTTATATCGTTTAAATCCAGATAAGCACGGAAATTAAAGGCGCCGGGGTTTTCCGGCAGGGGAGGCCGACTTAAACGGGATACCAGACGTAACCGGGTACCATACAAAAGTCTCCCGGGATATTTGGCCTGGTACACATACATTTTACCGCTAACAGAGTGCCAGCCTTGGGCGTTTTGTAACTTTGTACAGTGTAGCACATAGCGATTTTTATGATCAGAGCGGTATTGAGCTGATTCAATCCAACCCTCAACAGCTTTAATCTCCTGCGGTTGGTGCAAGGCAAGATGGTCGGTTGGGAAAAATGTCAGTTGGCTGTAAAGAGATAGCATTCCGCCCAACATAAAAACAATTAAGAGGAGGAATGAGCGGTATTTCCGGATGAGAAGAGCAAGAAGCAGAATAAGCATCAGTATAGCGCTTATTGCTGGAAATGGGAATTTCAGTAAGAAAGGGCGACATAAAAAGATACCGGCAATATAAAAGATAAAGGTGTAGAAAGCCGGTTGCCGCCGAATCGTTTCTTTGCTTAAAAAAGAATCCATAGTTTTGTAAAAAATGTATGGCTGCGTTTGAAAACCGAACTTTTTTTATTTTCTTTTTCTTTATTTTTTATTATGTTAGTGATGGTATTTTTTAATCAAAGTGCAGGAGGATTGATTCAATGAATAAGGTTTACATTTTAATAACCATCCTATTAAGTGCCTTTTTGTTGCGTTGTGGAGGAAATCCTGAGGCAGAAGGAGATCAGTCTTTTGCCAATGGCAAATATGCCCAGGCCATTTCCTATTATCTTGAAGTTAAAAAAAATAAAGCCGATAATCCACAACTGGATGAAAAGATCGCTTTGAGTTATATGAATAAAGGTTTTGATTTATATCAGAAGCGTCATAATATTCAAGCGTTTGCTGGTAATTTTGAAAAAGGACAGGATTTTATTCCGGAAGAAACAAGTGAAACATTTAATAAACAATACAGTGTTTTATTACATAAATTGGCCCATGCATATTACACAACCAAGCCAACCAATGAAATCCAAAAAGAACAATATTTTGCCTGTACTCTGGAATTACTCGATGATGCTTTAACTTTTGACGAGACGAATGCAGCTGCTGAAAAAGAACTGTCCCAAATAAAGAGCAGCAATTTTAAGCAAACTTTTAAGCGGGGGGAACATTTTTATCAACAGGCCCAAAAGGAAAAGAATCCCGATTTATATTTAACAGCAGAGCACTATTTGGAACGGGCCGTTGATTTTGCGCCGGATAATAAGGACGCCCGGAAAATTCTACAAAAAGTCAGAAAAAAAACGATCGCCATCTTAAATATGGATTCTGATTTTCCCATCGCCGTACCGGATAAAAAGTACCAAAAAGGATTCTGGATGATTGCATTTACCGCTATGAATAATGGCAGCGAGACCATTGTCTTTGATCCTCAAAAAGTGACCATATTGGATGCGAATGAACAGGTTTTTCAGCCTGATCCAGAATTTACAGCCAAATTGGATGACGGACTGGTTAAAGCGGTATCACTGAAACCGCGAAAACAGCTCGATGGAAGTTTAGCTTTTAAAACCCAGAAAGCAGTTAAAATAAAATCAATTCAGTATGATTTGGGAAACGATAAGATCGTAAAGAAAAATTTTTATTAAAATTTATGATTACAAGGGTACGGTTTACCGTACCCTTGTTTCATCATTTCTATACTTCTTTTATGTCATCATCCGCTAATTCATTTTCGATTTGCAGACGTGGAACTCGCCGGGTATCATCGGACCGCATCAGCTTTGTAAAAATAGCCACCAGCTCAGGGTCGAATTGAGTACCGCTGTTTTTTTCTAATTCACAAAGCGCCTTTTCCGTACTCTGAGGTGCATGGTAGGAACGTGCTGAAACAATGGATTCGTAGGCATCCACAATGGAAAGGATGCGTGCAAATAACGGGATGGCTTCACCAGCCAATCCATCCGGATAGCCATTGCCGTCAAAGCGTTCATGATGGTGACGTATATTTGCAGAAACTTTTCTAAGTTCTTCGATTTTGCCCACTATTCGGCTGCCTACCACCGGGTGTTCTTTAGCGGTTTTATATTCCATTTCTTCCAGGGACGATGTTTTATTGAGTATGGAGTCAGGCATACCGATTTTGCCAATATCATGCAGTAAAGCCGAAAGTTCCAGAGTAAATAGGTCATCATCCGATAGATGTAATGCCTCACCCACCAGCCGGGCATGACGCGCCACGCGCATGGAATGCCCCGATGTGTAACTGTCTTTTGCCTCCAAAGCAGCAATAAGAGCCTGGATCGTACGTATTAATACGGAAACTTTTTGTTGACGGTTATGAAGATGGTTGATTTTATTACGAATCAGATTGCGTTCTACAATAGTTGGCAAATTGTCCAGATGAAATGGCTTGGTTAAAAAATCATTAGCGCCGAGTCGAATGGCTTCCTGAATCAATCCTTTTTTTTCGGATGCTGTAATCATTACAAAAGGGGTGTCAATTAAATAATTACGTACCTCTTTTAATAAATCCAGGCCATTGCCATCAGGCAAAGTGATGTCACTGATAACCAAATCCTGTGCAGAATTTCTTAGCCGGTTTTTTGCATCTGCTAAAGAAGTAGCACCTACGCAGGTGTATCCGTGACTTTCCAGCATTCGCATAATGGATCGATAAGCGACTCGTTCATCTTCAACAAGAAGTATTTTGATTTCGTTTGCAGGTTTCATCGGAAAGCACCCATTCCTGTAATATGTTCACCTACAATCAAGGTGTGTATATCGTGTGTACCTTCGTAGGTAAATACCGATTCAAGATTGAGTAAATGGCGGATGGTCTGGTACTCGTCGGTAATTCCGTTGGCTGCGAGGATGGTTCGCGCACTACGGGCGATTTTCAGTGCCTGATCCACATTATTACGTTTGGCCAAAGAAATGTGGTAATATTGTGCTTTTCCCTGATCTTTTAAACGCCCGAGCTGCAGGTTTAAAAGCTGGGCCTTGGTGATTTCGTTCAGCATTTCCACCAGCTTATGTTGGGTCAACTGAAAGCCGGCAATGGGTTTGCCAAACTGGATGCGGTTTTTAGCATAGTCCAGTGCTTCTTCATAACAGGCCATGGCTGCACCAATAGCTCCCCAGGCAATGCCGTATCGCGCTTCATTCAAACAGGAAAGGGGCGCGCGCAGGCCTTTTCCTTCCGGTAACAGGTTGGCTTCCGGTACAAGGCAGTCATCAAAAATGAGCTCTCCGGTAAGAGAAGCGCGCAGAGAAAATTTACCTTTTATGGTTTGCGTCCTAAAACCGGGCGTTCCTTTTTCGACCAAAAAACCGCGAATACCCTGTTCTGTTTGCGCCCAAACCACAGCCACATCGGCAATGGGGGCATTGGTAATCCACATTTTACTACCATTCAACAACCAGCCGTCTGCTGTATGAACTGCTTTGGTAAGCATGCCGCCCGGGTCGGACCCGTGATCGGGTTCGGTTAAACCGAAACAACCCACTGCCTGTCCCGAAGCCAGCTTCGGTAGCCAGAGTTGTTTTTGTGTTTCGCTGCCATAACGGGAAATGGGGTACATTACCAGGCTGCCCTGTACCGAAGCAAAGGAGCGCAGGCCGCTGTCGCCGCGTTCCAGTTCCTGCATGGCCAAACCGTAAATGGTGTGGTTCAGGCCGGCGGCGCCATAGCGTTCGGGGATGGTTACACCAAGCACGCCCAGTGCACCCAGCTCGGGAATGACCGAAAGAGGAAAGTCGGCTTTTCTGTGGTATTCGGCTGCAAGGGGTAAAAATTTCTCATCCACATATTGGCGGATGGTCTGGCGAATCTTCCGTTCTTCTTCGCTCAGAAGATCATCGATTAAAAAAAAGTCAACACCTGTAAACATATCTGCTTTCCGATTAAAAAACTGCTGCAGAATGTAAGGTTAAAATTGTTTAAATGAAACAATTTTAACTCTTTACTCAACTGTTTTCCAACCGTTTAGAATATCCAGTTAATTTCCGCACCATAGCGCAGAGCATCGTAGGACTCGTAGCTGTTAAAAAAGGTCGGGCCGTAGTCCGGGTCTGCGATAACCTGCTGTGCTTCGGCCAGAGTGTATCCCATGTGCCGGAACGTATTCCCGCCAATCAGCTTAAATGAAATATTGGAATTGAAAAAATATTCCAGCGAAAATTCCGATCCTAATTGATTGTAATCACTCAGCATGTCTTGATTACCGCCATGAGCTGCATCGTTATGAATAAAATTAACATTGGCCTCAAATTTTAATTTCCGTGAAATAATGTCCCAACGCCCCGAAGCGTAAGCGTATATATTGGCGTTGGTTTGTCCGTTGGTTAATTCCATGGAACTGTACACCGAGCCACCAGAAAGAAACAAAGCGTCAAGTGGACGTGTATAAAAATTTAAACTCGCGATAAATTGTTTGGTTCCCAGAGGTGCGCCGGAAATAAGGGTGCTTTTATCATCCAGGTTAATATAAATTACACTGGCGGATATGCGGTTAGAACCCATACCGTAGGCCAGCCCGCCTTCCAGACCACGAGATATTTTTTGAGTTTTAACGGTGTCAAGAATGGTATTACTGTTGTCATCTCGGAAGCGTGCTTTAAGGCTAAGTTCCGGCCAGTTTTTAAAATGAGTGGTAAAACCGGCGTGGGCCAGTCTGGTATGTACCGTGGGCGTGGTTGTATCCTGGCGCAAATTGTCGCTGTATTGTTCGCCTTCGGCAGTAAAACTAATGATACCCGGCACATAATAGCCGGTATTCAGTTTAAGCCCTTTACGATCATTCTGTAAAAAAGGATAACCAACAGAATAGTAATCATAGCCCAGGCGCTGATAAAAGGCCACCAGTTTAAACTGCTGATATCGGAAATCCAATCCGGCTTTATAGGCATGGTCATTAATGCCGGTGGCAGAAAGGGTGTCTTTGCGGCTGTAGTACCCTTCACCAAAGAATTGCAGATGTTTTTTCCAGAGATAGAGTTTGGCGCTGGCACCCATATTGGAATTGGTTAACGGTTCATTAATGGATTCATCCACAGAATGCGCGTCATCTTTTCCATACAGATATTTCAGGCCAACATCAAAAAGAGTAGCATCTCCCAGATGAGCTACGGCCGAGGCAAAATAACGGCGATATTGCCCGGCTGTCTCGTACTGACGATATAAATCTTTTAGCCGTGTGCCAATACCGTAGGCCCGTTGAATCTGCCCACCGCTAACTTTGGTTTCCAAATAGGAGCGGGGATTCCATAATTGTTCCCAGCGCAATTTAAAACGTGCGCCGCGTACTTCCCGGCTTTGAATAAAAAACTCGGAACCGGAATCAAAAAAATCGCCCAGAACAATTTCATTTTGTCCAAAACGGGCGGTAAGAGACAGGCGGTTTATATTTTTTACAGAATTGAGCTGGTTCCATTGATTATTTCGCAAGTCTCCCAACAAAGTTATATCTACACGATTGGTACGGGCAAAAATAGCGAGATTAAGCCGTTCTTCCAGGCCGGGAATAGTCGAGGTTTTGGCATACTGATCCTCCGGAATAGAATCCGGTTTGATTTTGGATATTTGGTCATAGCTGGTATTTAGTGTTCTCAGAGAAACGCGTCCGGTAACATTCATCCCGGATTGGGCCAGTAGAGCCAGGGGTAGTAAAAAAAGTAAAATAAATTGTAAGCGATACATTTCGCCTCCGCGATTAGCGTACAATAATCATCCTTGAATTATCTCTGGTAATGTTACCTGCCATATCTTCTATGTAAAAAGAGAGACGGTTTTCGGCCGGATTACGTTTAACAACAATTTCCGTTTCGAAACTGCCGTCGGAACGGGGCTGAATTTCTTTCCCATTCACCATAATGCGTTTAATACCAGATGATGGTGCCGGGTCGATAACCAGTCCGCGTATGGTTTGAGTAAAACGCTGATTTTGTACAGCATAGTCGTCACCAGGCGGGCGTGGTGGTTCCAGACGCATATAAACAGGTTGTGCCGGTTCGGTGATTGTAAGGATCGGTTTAACTGTATCCAAAAAGAGTTGTTGGGCTATTTCGGTGCTGTTCTTGGAAAAATCCACAGCCTGTACTTTTATTATGTTTTTACCTTCATTTAAAATAATGGTTCGGTTAAATGACCCCTGACCCGGAACTTCGGTAATAAGTTCTTTATTAATGAAAACTTTAACTTTATCCCTGGGAGTACCGTCAAATACGGCACCACTTAAACTATAATCTCTGCGATTGATGAATCCGGATACCAACGGTGAGGAAAGGCGTAATTCTGGTTTTCGTGTATTAATAAGCACGCGCAGGGTTTTGGTTAATTCTTCACTTTCTTTTTGGGCCAGAAATCGTATTTGATTAATACCTTCACTTACCTGAACCCGGCCCTCAAAATGTCCGTCCGGGTGGATACTTATGGGTACACCGTTGGCTGATATACGGCTGCCCGGGGTTATTTGTCCGGATACCGGAATGCCGGATGTAAGAACAGCGGGATCGGTATATTGTAATTTCCCTGGATTGATTTTAAATTTTAAAGATCCGGATGTCTTATCTTCATGGCGTCCCTGGGTTTTAGATGCCGGTTTGGGAGGTGTGGGAGCTTTCCCCTTATCCACAGTAGATTCCTGATTTGCTCCTACCAGTACCTCTCCGCTTACTCCTTTGGAACGTACAGCCACACGTCCCTCTATTACATGTACTTTGGTTCGTTGATTCGCATCTACATTCATGTCTAAAATCGTACCACGGATGGCAACAACCGCACTGGGACTTTCGATCTGCCGGGACTGACGTTTGCTGACCAGCTTAGTAAATTTAGCCCAGATATTGCCGGCCCACAGTGTAAACCGCATTTTGTCTTCTTTATCTTTGGCAGCGGTTTTAATTTCCGTTACATCAAATACGGTGTTTTCATTAATCTTAACCACTGTGCCATCCGGCATTCGTAATTCCACGCGTGAATTGAGATAGGTTTTTATACGGTCACCGCTGAAAACACTCTGGTTCATTTTAGCGCGTTGCCAGGATGTTTGAGATTTGTGCTGTACCCGAACTTTGCCAATGAGAAATTTTACTCGGGCACTGTTATTGCCTGAGGGCGGTGCGAACGATACGAGCATTAATACCGCACTCGCTAATAAAAGAGTATGTCGTAACATGGGCGGCTCCTGATTCAAAATTCAATGGATGCGAGCGAATCACAATACACCTCGAAACAGATGATCCGCTATACCCTAATCGGTTGGTTTATGTTAAAACTTAACTGAATAATATTTTATTTTATCTGCTTAATTACAATGACTTTAATCACAGAAAGGAGGGATTACAATATCTTACGGTAGGCCTGATAAAGAGTCCAAATACCATTTACATAATTAATAGTTTCATTAGACCCATAAAAATAGCCATAACGCGGTTTCCCTTCCGGCCATACCTGTAAATGTAATTCCCAGTCAGATTTTTTAAGCATTCCCAGGTAAGGGCTAACAACATCCCAGCGATTGGATGGGCGACGATAATAGCGTGCAATTTCCTGGGCATCAAACACACGGCCGGCTCCGCAATTATAACTGGCTAAGGCAAATTTGGTCCGTTCTGCCCGATTGGCATCAGGAAAATATTGAAATTGTTTTTTTAAATGATAAATGCCGGCAGTGATATTTTCCCGCGGGCTACGTATTATATATTTAATATCCAGCTCCCGGCTGATCTCTTTGGCAGTACCGGGCATCAGTTGCATCAGGCCCCGCGCACCCACATGGCTGCGTGCCCGGGTTCTGAATCCAGATTCCTTAACGATTTGAGCGGCTATTAAACGCCAGTCAAATCCATAATGCTTGGCATATTTTTTTATAATCGGTTTATAATGTGCAATGGATCTGCCAATAGAAGTTTGTTTTAATTCCCGCCGAATATGATCCAATTGGTGTTTTTCGGCCAAACGTTGTTCGATGATGCGCTGTAAAGTTGAATCCGTCTCGGATACAAAATTTTCGGCTTGAGTACTACACCCACTCAATAATAAAAATCCAGCCCACAGGCCCGTTATAAAGAGGATTTTCAATTCAGGCTCATCCCGATAATTAAACCGACGATTAATCCGATCATAATAAAAATACCACCAACTACAATTCCTACAGCCAAATTTCCCTTTTCCAACTCATTAGGAATATCAAAATGAGTAGTGCGGTTAATTAATTTATAGGTTCCTATAGAGGAAAGGATTCCTACTAGCACTCCCAGGATGGCGTAGATAAAATTACGCACCATTATCGGATCAAACCATTCCCATTGCATATTGCACTCCCTGATTAAATGGTATCGGTGGTTTCTGAAAAAATATTAATTATCTAAACTGCTTGGATCATAAATCAAAATACGATGAAAATTATGTTTTTGTCAATGCTTTTCCCGGAATATTGGACATTTTGCACACGAACCCTCTGAACAATAGGTTCTTCGGGCAAAGAGCATCCCCTGAACCACAACGGCCCTGTGATTATTGGCTAAAAATGGAAACCGTTTTTTTACTTGTGAGTACAATCCGGGTAGCCGAATATGTGAATAAAAGGATTCCAGATATTCCATGAAACCAGTGCTTTTGTTTTTACGGGCCATTGCATAGGCTAAAGGGATCACCAGGTTAATTAAAAATTCCGCAATCCGGGCCTTGCCAAAATAAGTTGAAATACGCTGTTTATGCGCCTGTGCGTCTAAACGATAATGGGTTTGCCAAAAATCGGAACAAGGGATACTAAAAAAATGCTTTATTTCTCCCCGAACTTTGTTCAGTGGCAAGCGTTGAGAAAGTATATAATTAAGTGAACTAAAGGGGCTTGTGTGCATGTAATATAACTGAGTCCAGCCTGCCAGCCGAAAATCGGGATAGTTGAATGGACGAATGCCGCTATACCGCCAGATATCATTTGGGAGCGAATTGAATTCAAGCTTTGGCCGGGCCTGCCGGAATAAAAACATAAGTTTTTCACTATATTCTGTAGCTTCGGAAAGTAAACCGGCCTGACCTAAACAAATAGCTTCCATGGACTGCTGGGGAAGCTTATGTACAAAATGATGGAACCAGGACCAGGGTAAGCGTTCCGCTAATAATCGAAAACCATTTTCATTGCACCCATAACCCAGTACCTGCAGACCCAAATCATAAAACAGATGTTCAGAAGAAAATGTTTGCAGTAAGTGCTCCAGACGGGTACTCTTTTGATGCATGCTTTCGATTCCCAGCTCCTGAAAATCGGCAACCGCTTCTATTCCTGCCTGACAAACATTGCGTGAGAGAGTTGCCATTTCTGCCGGCAGAGCTATGGTTGGGATGTTTTGTGCCCTTTGTTGATGCATCACAGGGCGGGGGTGTGTATCGGTAGAGGCGACTACATGCAATAAAACATTGCTATAGGCGGGGTCCAAATGATGCTGATGACGATACCAATCTGCAGTGGTTACATGGCATTCCACATCACCCTGGTAGGTGACACCATTAAGAATAAAACGCGCAGAGCGAAAATCAGGCCCCCTGGCGGTTTGAAGTTCACCACTTTCTAGTATTTGAAGGTGATGCCTCCCATTTACCAGATCTTTTTTTGATCCGGCTAAGGCTTGCCATTGATGGTATAATTGAAATTCTTGCATTATCTGCTCACAGATAGTATATTTCAAATATAATATTAAACCACAAACGCAATATACGGTATGGTATCATCATTTTCAAGGGATTTTTATGTTGGTTGTTTCCGAAATCTGTCAAAGAATCAATAGCCTGCGTCTGAAAAAAAATTGGAAGCAGGAAGAACTGGCAGCTTATTTACACATCAGTCAATCTGCAGTAAGTACCTATTTGCGTGACCGCATACCACCTGCTGAAGTTTTACTACGACTGGCAAAATTGGGGAATACGACGATCGAGTGGATATTAACAGGTGAAAAATCCTATTTATATACTTCCGAAACAAAAAAATTAATTTCTTCGCATATTCAGGAACAAAATATATCGTATGATACGGATTGGATGATGGCCAAAAGAGTGGCCGGATTGAATGCTGAAGTTCGCCAAGCTTTATTTAAACTAATTGAAGAATTATCTAAAAAAGAAAATCGCCCTACCAGTTACGATTCTGAATAAAACGGCTTAAAACTTGTAAATGTTTTTTGGCCGGATTATCCGGTAGTCCATTCAAAATTTCAAAGGCAGTTTCAAAGTGGTTACGGTACATATCCTGTACTTTTAACAGAATACCGCTTTCTTTCAGCAGTGCCACAAATTCAGAAACGGAAAGATCAAAAATAACCGTATCAGGATACTGTTTTTGAAGTTCAATGGTCAAAATTGTTTGTTTATGCATTTGTAAGTCACTGCCAATGTTTTTCCCCAGAGTTTGGCTGTCTCCGGTAATATCCAAAACATCGTCCTGAATTTGAAACCCCATACCGAGGGCATATCCAAAACGACGCATGTTGGAAATCGTCTCTTGGGAGACGCCAGCTGTTATGGCTCCTAATTCACAAGACAGTTCCAGTAATACAGCAGTTTTACGGCTAATCATATCCAGATAACGCGGGGGTTGCACAATGGGTTCGGTTTCGAACATTTTATCCAGGCCCTGTCCCTCACAAACAATCAGCATGGTATCTGTAAAGCGACGTGCCATGGTTGCCACATCCGGTACAGGTGTTTGCAGCAGAGATTGAAAAGCCAGCCCCATTAATCCATCTCCGGCCAGAATGGCTGTGGCAATATCCCATTTTTTGTGAATGGTAAGATGCCCGCGGCGAGTATCATCATTATCCATGATATCATCGTGCACCAGTGTGAAATTATGTAAAAGTTCCACTGCAAGCGCGGCCGGTAATGCTGTTTCCGTTTTTTGGCCTAGGGCTTCTGCTGTTAACAGCAATAGTAATGGGCGAATTCGTTTACCGGGAATATCCAAAAAATAACGTATCGGATCGTAAAACAGAGGTATGTGGTCATCCAGAGACAAGTTCTGCAGACTGTCTTCAATTTGATTGAGATAGGGGGCGAGTGCGGCATTAAGTGCCTGTTTCCCGTCTGAATTCATGCGTTAAACTGTTTTTCAATTATATTAGCAGCATCTTTTGAGGATGTAACGCTCAAAAGTGCTTCACGAATTTGTGCTTCTTTTAGATTTCGTGAAATGACAGCCAGAGTTTGTATATGAGGACCGGAAGTGTTGCGCGGAGAAACAACAAGGAAAATGAGATTTGCCGGTTTGCCATCCAAAGATTCGAAATCCACTCCATCTTTTTTGATGCCAAAGGCTATTTTTAAACCGTCCACACCGTCGGTTTTGGCATGGGGTATGGCCAGACCATTTTCAAGACCGGTACTTAAATAACTTTCACGTGCTAAAACATCTTGCAAAGCAATGTCTGCATCCACTAATTCTCCGTTGGCTTTTAACTGATTCATCAGTTCTTCAATGATCTGAAACTTGGTATTGCCTTTTAGATCAACAATAATATGACTACTTGGTAAATACTGCGATAATTGCATAAATCCTCCGTTTAAACAACTTTAAATTTAGTCATATAAAAAATTTATGTCAAACACTTAATAAAACTATTGGCATATTATATATAAAATAGTAAATTTGCTTAAATCAAATTTGGAGGAGTAATGCGTTTAACTGATATTTTAACTACGGATCAAATTATTTTGCCTTTAAGCGCTGCAGATCGGGATGGCGCCATAAAGGAATTGATCGATTCGCTTGCAAAAAAAAATACCATAAGTGATTCTGATCAAGCTTTTAAGTCTGTTTTGGAACGGGAAAAAATTATGACAACCGGCGTGGGAAACGGCATTGCTATTCCGCACTGTAAACACAGTTCTTGCCCTAATTTTTCGGTTGTTATGGGCATTCATCCCAAAGGTATCCCTTTTGAATCGGTAGATAAAAAAGATGTAAAAATTGTTTTCTTGTTGGTCGGTCCCGAAAATAATCCCGGCCTGCATATCAAGCTCCTTAGCCGTATTTCACGTTTAATGAGTAATGAAGAATTGCGTCAGAGCATTCTAAAAAGCAAAGATGCGGATTCTGTATGGGAACTAATCCAGCAAGAAGAAGATTATTATTTCGATCTGGATTAATTTCGCATGAAATTATTAATACTATTCCTTAATAAAGAGGAATATTTAAACCAAATTCTGGAAGCTTTTCTGGAATTGGATATTACAGGTGCCACAGTGATAGATAGTGTGGGGATGGGTCGTATTCTGGCCCATGATATACCGATTTTCGCCGGTTTCCAGAACCTGTTGCAAGATACACGACCGGGGAATAAAACCATTTTTTCAGTAATTTCAGAAAACAAAATTGAAACGCTAACCAAAGAAGTCGAACATATTTTGGGCAATTTGGACGATCCTGGCAACGGGGTGTTACTAACTTTGCCCATTGATTTTGTTAAAGGTGTCCCCGTTCACCGTTAAATTCCATTTAATTATTTACATTGCAGATTGCCATGCCTTCTCAAAAAACACATGACTATATCGGCTCATATAAGGTCCTGAATAAAATTGGAGAAGGCGGGATGGCGCTAATTTATAAAGCGCTTCAACCTTCACTTAAGCGGACCGTTGTCTTAAAAAAGCTTAAAGATCCCAATCGTGAAATTATCTATCGTTTCAAAAAAGAAGCTCTGCTTAGCGCATCCTTTCATCAGGAAAACTTAGTGGCGGTTTATGATTTTATTTACACCAACCGCTCGTACTATTTGGTTATGGAATATGTGGACGGCGAAGACCTGCGTACCGTGATTGATTATATGGCACCCATGCCCGCTCATTTGGCCGGTTTGATTGTGCTTGGTATTGTGCGGGGCCTGGAATACACCCATGCCCGCAACATCATTCATCGCGATATAAAACCGGGTAATATTTTACTATCCTATTCCGGCGATGTAAAACTGATCGATTTTGGTGTGGCCAAGGATGATGTGTCCACCCGTTTGACACTTACAGGTATGATTGTGGGAACACCAGCTTACATGGCGCCGGAACAGGCCAATGGTGAACCCTTAACGGCTGCCAGTGATCTCTTTTCTGTGGGTGTTTTGCTGTATGAATTGCTAACGGGCGTAAAGCCATTTTATGGTGAAAACAATACTGAAATTTTGTCAAAAATTATTCAGAATAAATACATTAAGCCAGAACGTATTAATCCGGATATTCCGCGTGCCTTTCGTAAAATCATTCATAAGGCTTTACACAAAGAAACGACTAACCGCTATACGAATGCGACGGAAATGATCAGTGATCTTGAAAAGGTCATACCCTGGCAGGTTCGCAGTACAAAAAAGCAGGTGATTGGCCGTTTTCTGAAGGACCTGGACAAAACCAAAAGCAGTAGCCAAACGGACCCTGTTAAAATGCAGTTTTTCAAAGCCATACCAGCATGGGGCTGGCGGAGTGCTCAATATGCTTTAACTGCATTGATCATCGGTTTGTTTTTGGCCCAGGCCTGGCTGTTTAAAGAACATCAGCTCGGTTATGTACAGCTTCATACGAATCAATCACAAGCCTTTATCCGCATCGATAACCGGGGAATACAGCCTCTTTCAAAAGGAGTCACGGTACTAGGGCCGTTTGTAAAAGGGATGCACCGTCTGCGAGCCGGAAGTTTTCAAAAAGCTGGAATTTTTATTAGTGACCTGCTTATTTGGCCTGGCCGGACTATAAAAAAAACTATACCTGATCCGTTAACGAGTGATTCTCTGCGCCTGAACTTAACAACCGAGCCTGAAGATGCTGAGATCTTTATCAATGGAGTCTTATTGGGACGTACGCCATTAAGTGATGTAAGCATGCAGTCCGGTCCATGTGTCATTAAAATTCGGAAAGCGGGTTATCATTCCCGGGAAGAAACCATCCGGCTCGTTAATGGGCAAAATTATCAATTGTTGTTTAATCTCAAAACAGTGAATGAATAAAGAATGCTACCCCTTTTATCCAGGGCTGCCGTGCAAGATGTGGCCAAACTGAAGCAAAAAAAATATCGAGATTTGCAAAATCGTTACCTTGTGAGTGGCTGGAATGCGGTTCGTGGCTGCCTGGAACAATCGGGACCACGGATAGAAGCTGTGCTGGTTCAGAAGGGGAAAGAAGCGTTTTTAGAGCAACTGCCAGCGGAACTACACTCTCAGGTGTTTGGGCTGTCGGAGAAAGAATTTAAACACATCAGCGATGAACAGACTCCGCAGGGAATTGCTTTACTGGTACAAAAGCCTGAAACCCGCCTGGATTTGAATCAAAATGCATTTAAAAAAATTATTTACCTCGAAGAAATAAATGATCCTGGTAATCTGGGTACTATTATCCGCAGTGCACTCTGGTTTGGGGTAGACGCCATTTGGCTTAGCCCGGGATCGGTTGATCCATTTCAGCCCAAAGTAGTGCGCGCTTCAGCAGGTTATGTAGCACATGCCACCCTTTTCGAAGAAGTGGATACAAAACAATTGGAACAGTTTAAAACCAAACAAAAGGGATTGATAGTCGGGACTTTACTGAGAGATGCAGAATCGCTACGTACCTGGAAAGCACCGAAGACTCAGCCGTGGTTGCTGGCTTTCGGCTCCGAAGCACATGGCCTGTCTGCACTGCTTCAAGGTCTGTGCGATGTCCGTTTGACCATTCCTAAAAACGGTGTGGGAGAATCGCTAAATCTTGGCGTTTCCGTGGCGGTTTGTTTATATGCTTTTGGGGAAACGATTTGACAGACCGCCGTACCTTTCCCGAACCTCTGGAAGCCTTGTTACTGGTTTTGGCCACATTTGGTGTCTTAATTGTTTTTTTGGTCCTTTTTTCCATTTTTAGTACCAGCGGTCTCAATCAGGCTCAACGTGCGATTTCCGGATCACGTTACTTCTATATTGTGGGTGGCAGCCTGTTCCTAATTGTGCCACTACTGTATGCACGTTGGCGTAACTATCCCATTCAAATTCTATTTCGTATGAATCCGGTCCCTTTGTCGGTAATATTCGTAAGCCTTCTCATTGGTATAAGCCTGAGTGTACTGAGTGATGAATTGGAACGGATTATCGCTCTGTTTGTAACGATTCCGGACTGGATGTATGAGATGCTTAATCCCTTAAAAGCTGAAAGTACACTGGATTGGGTTTTAGTTTTTCTCGGTTCGGTTGTAATTGCAGCAGTAGCGGAAGAAGGATTATTCCGGGGATTTGTTCAGGTCACTTTAGAGGCCAAAGGAGATGTAACCCGGGCCGTTTTACTGACATCCCTTACCTGGACGCTGGTGCATCAAAATCCCTATTGGGCGGTAGAATTGTTTTTAATGGGTGTGTTTCTGGGTTTTATGGCCTGGCGTAGTAATTCGATTTTACCGGGAATTATTGCACATGGTATTAACAATTTGCTGGCAATGTTGATACTCAATTTCCCATCCGAGCAAGGTACAGAAGGCTGGTATGAATGGAATGGACATGTATCGCCGGTTTTATTGACACTGGCTTTGGCTTCACTTATCTGGAGCTTGCGCTGGTTCAGCGCCCGGTATCGGGCAGGGTAAGGCGCAGCATTTCGTTTAAAGAACGCTCCGCATCCAGTACGTCCGTTGCTCCGGAATGGTGGATAGAGTCCCAGATGGCCTGGGAAGAAACCCGTTCGGATTCGGCCACCCGTTTAAGTGTGTGCAATTCTTTGTATTTCCAGTATCGTTTGTAGGTGATTTCGGACCAGCGTTTTTTGATAGAAGAAATGAGCCGGTAAATGGTATTGATCCATTGATCGAATTCGGGATCACGGGTATCGAATCGGACACTTATTTTTTTCTTTTTGGCAAAAAGTAAAGCGGCGTTGGCACGATGGAAAGCAGGTCCGTCCATTTCGATTGGAATTTTACTCCCCATTTTTTGGATAGGCCCATACCCCACTCCAAAACGTAACACCAGCGGATAAACCAGCCGCTCAAAATGCAACACTACTTTGTTAACCTGGGATAAATCTTTAAGCACACCCTGAAATTCATCTCCTTTGGTTATCATAAACGGAGCTTCTATCGATTCGCTAAACTGTTCATTTATTTGTACAATAGCAGATTTCAAAATCAGTTGCCATTCGTAACGTTCCCGTTCTTTAAGTTGGCGAGAAGCTTTCATGTCTGCAATAATTACTGAATAGTCCTGCATGTCTAATCCCAATCGAGTTGGTATTCTACGGAAATTTCATCAGACTCCAATTCACTGCAGCGAACCTGTGGCGCACCACATAAACGGACACCTTCTTCGAGCAGACCCAGCTCGCTTAATTTAACGGCCTCCGAGTAGGGTTGTCCGTAGCTGATGCGAATGCCGTAAGATTTAGGTGAAAATTCGCTGACAAACATACTCCCCAAACCGATTAAAATGGGTCGCATTCGTACCATTTGCTGTAAAAACCCGATAGGGTCTTTGTTATCTATATATAATTGAAAATATTTAGGCAGCAAGTGAGCAGCATTCCAGTGACCTAAGGAACGGAATGCTTTAATTTCGTTATTGAAGTATTCGCTGAGGATCAAATCATCGATGGCCTTGAGCAGATGCTCTGGATATTCATTGGAAAGGACAACCGGTTGACGTAAAACATGGTGGCGATCGGATTGAATTTTGGTTTGAAAAGATTTAAGGGCTTCTTTGCCAAAGCTGCTGGCAATAAAATCGAATCGGGTTAAAATTACGATACCTTTCATTCCGCTCATGAAATGCCTCCTGAAAAGGGTTGGTTTAAAAAGGATTGTACCGCTTCGCGCAGGGCAGAATCATCTTGAATTTGCAGACTTCCCTGAACCAGTGAAGGGGGGCCGCCTCCGCGGAGACCAAACTGAGATTGCTGTTGCTGAATAAAAGTGTTTCCATTTAAAGGAAAAGATTCAGGCAGAGCAAGGCAAAAACGCTGACCACTAAGAATACAAACACCCTTTTGAACCGAATTGGCCATAGATCTTGCCAATTTGGAAATTTCGTTAGCAAAGATGGGCTCGATACGATAAAAAATGAAATCGGGTTGTTGGATCAGCTCTTTTTGTATTTCGTGTAGATACAATCGTTTCAGTTGTTCAAGTGTTTTATGTTGGTTATTTTGTTCTTCCTGTAGGCGGGATATCCGTTCCGGGAATTGCTCCGGTTCGGTTTGTAGCAGGTTTTGTACTTGGTTGGTTACATGCTGAAACATTTCGATCTGTTTAAAAGCCCGGGCGCCGATTTTGAAATGCAAACGGGCGCGGCCGCGAATTTTTTCGATTCCGTCACATAAGATGAGACCGATTTCGGATGTCTGCTTAACATGAGTGCCGCCGCAGGCCGAAAAATCCAGACCGTCTATTTCCACAACACGTAATACCTCCCACATACCGGATTCTTTACGTAAGGGAAATTGTTTTATGGATTCCTGATTGGCTATATGTGTGTGAATGGGCAGGCCTTTGCCTATGAGTGTATTGCATCGGTGTTGAATGGCTCGCAGTTGATTCGCATCCGGAAAGCCACCGGATACCTCGACAGCGGTGTACTGTTCGCCCAGATGGACGGATTCGGTTTGCAAGCCAAATCCGTCCAGAACATGCGAAATCAGATGCTGCCCGCTATGTTGTTGCATCATATAATAACGACGTGAAAAATCAAGTTCAAGCTGAACCAGATTTCCAATATTGCCTTTAAAATCTGATACAAAATGCCAAATACTATCTGTTTCGGTTTTAATGTCTTGAATTCGATGACCATCCAAACTCCCCTGATCAGCGGGTTGGCCACCGCCACCGGGATAAAAGAGTGTCTGGTTGGTACAAATCCAGCTTCCGTCAGCTTCCTGCTGCAAGGCTTCAACCCGGGCTTCTAACTTCCGAAGGTATGGGTCATCGTAGTAACTTTTATGTGTGGAGTGCATACATTAGGGCCGTTGTTTAATTTTTTGCTGATGCAGGTTGATTTTTTCAATAATCTGGTTGGCCAAATGCAGGGCTCGCAATCCGTCTTCGGCACTGACAGTTACCGGAATATCGTTGTGAATGGACGCTACAAAACTACGTAATTCTTTACGTAAGGGATTAACCTGTTCTCGTTTTAAGCGATTGTATTTAATATCCCTATTTCCTAATTGTCCCAAAGATAATGCTAAGGTTCCGTCATGAAACGGGCTTTGTTCCTTATCGGCCAGATAAAAAATCTCAGAAATACCGTCTGTAAAATCCATTGAAATGTAGGCATCTTGCTGAAACAAGCGCATTTTCCGCATTTTTTTTGCTGAAATACGGCTGGCCGTCAAATTGGCCACACAGCCATTTTCAAATTCGATACGGGCATTGGCAATATCAATATTGGAAGAGATGACGCCTACCCCGCTGGCAGCAATGGATACAGGTTCGCTGTTTACAAGATGCAAAATTAAATCGATGTCATGAATCATTAAGTCGTGAATTACAGCCACATCCGTACCGCGCGGATTAAATGATGCCAGGCGATGGGCTTCAATAAAAATGGGATCCAGTGGAACATCTTCCAATGCCAGAATAGCTGCATTGAATCGCTCTATATGACCAATCTGAATTTTACAATTTTTCTCTTTTGCTAACGCTATCAATTGCTGTGCCTGTTCTTCGGACTGGCTTATGGGTTTTTCGATAAACACATGTTTACCTGCTTCCAATACTTTGGCAGCTATTTCAAAATGAGTGGTGGTTGGAGTCACCACACTAATGGCATCTACTTCCGCAATGAGAGCTTCCATGGAATCAAAGGCGATAACCCCCAGGTCATTGGCTGCTTCTTGGGCAGTTTTTAAATCTGTATCATAAATACCCAATAAAATAGCATCCGGTAGATCTTGCAATAATTTAGCATGTATTTTTCCAAGGTGGCCAACGCCAATTACACCTGTTTTTATGCGATTCATATATAATCCTTTTATGTTTAGTCCTGTGAACGAGTTGTATCCATTAAGTTAAATTCACCATTTCTATTTTTATCAATAAAAATAAATTTTTGTCCATTCGAATATTCCCATACTAAATAGGGGTTGGATTGACTGGTATAACGGCCGTTATCTATTTTAAGAGGGGGGCCATATAAAAGATAAATACGACCGCGGTCTGACTCCCAACCTTCATGATTGCGGGTACCAAATTTTCTGTTGGCCTCTTGGACACGTTGAAAAAATTCAAACAAGAGCTCATTGAATGCCGTTTTAGGAGTCGGATCATGCTCTTTCCAGTATGATTCAAACCATTCTGTTAAATTTTTATGATTTAAGGCCTTGATGGTATTAAATTCATTTTCGGATAAAATATAACGCATGGGCCGAATGGCCAGTTCGTATTCATAGAGATAGGTTGGCTTTTGAAACCAAATAACCCGGAAAGGGCGGCTTAATTTTTGCTTACCGGCAGATACAACCAGGCGGTAAGTTCCTTCACGTAATAAATCCATGGGTAAGGGATGGTGTAAGGTAATTAAATCCGAATCCGCAGGGGACCTAAAATGTTCGCTGTGCAGAAGTTTATGCTGCTGAAATATCTGAAAGGTTAAACTGTCTTTATAAGCGCTGTCCGCAATAATATGAGCAAAGGCAATAACCGGTTTGCCAAAAGGAACGGAACGTTGTAACGCCAAAAGGGGAAAGGATGCGCTGCTGTCTGCGTTTTGGCGCAAAAAACAGATGGACGTGTGCTGCCGTTTGCTAAAATAATCCTGCACATTGAGCGTGGATTTTAAATGCGTTGATTTTCGGGTGGTTAGATCTTCGATGGTTAGCAGGGCTTCGTAGGTGCCGGGTTTTAAAATAAAATGCGCAGGCCAGTTCTCGAGCCGGAACGTGTGGTGCTGGAATTCATGAATGGAATTGGTACGTTTAAAATCTTTAAGTTGAACATGCATAACTTGTGTTTTTTGAAGTAGGCTTTGGCCATGAGAACGCAGGGCCATGGATACCCGGTAAGCGGCATTGTATCCCACTTCAGTCTTCTTAAACTGAATGACATCATTTAAAATAGCAACGGAGACATACAAGATGGGTTTAGTAAAATTGGTTCCAAAATCCAGGAAAGCATTAAAATTTATAGGTTGTCTGCGCTCTACCTTAAACCCGTAGCGGCTTTTTAGTGTGAGCACATCCTGCGGCCGTTCTGCAAGTACAGCGAAAATAAATATGAATACAAAAAGGATGATCTTTCGTCCTGTCATTATCAGCTCCTTAAAAAATCAAATTTAAACCCTTGATTTATGCAAAGCAAGCACCAAAAGGAGGAACAGGGAAAGTAAAAAAAAACCCGCGTATAGGCGGGCTTTACTACTGTGTTTTTTATCTGTTCTTAATGGTGATGATGTCCACCGGCACCATGAACATGACCATGTTCCAGTTCTTCCGCACTGGCATCCCGAATTTCCATCAATTCCACATCAAATGTTAGGGCCTGACCTGCCAAAGGATGGTTGAAGTCGACCGTAACTTCATCCCCTTCGATTTTACTAATTACAAAGGGCATTTGGTGGCCGTCTTCCATGGCTGCCATAAATTCCATTCCCGGTTCCAGTTGGGTGCCTTCCGGGAAATTACTACGG
>JANTHG010000020.1 GCA_024762535.1 Calditrichaceae bacterium | reverse complement strand
ATGCAGGAATTGATGTGGTATTTACCAATTATTCGTGGACGGAAGAAGCCATTACCGCCTATGTTGAATACGAAGCCAATCGTGTGAACAAAGCCCAGATCAATTAATACTCTAAAAATAGATTGTGTATGTTCAAAAACCGGTATTTATACCGGTTTTTTTTGAGTCTAACATGAATTCTAAAGAGGAACTTTTACGGTAAAGAAAGCAAAGTCTGGTTGAAAAGATTCGTAAAAAATAGTAGATTGACCAAGATATGTTCAAAAAAAGGATGATCTGTGTTCCTCGGTAAAGTTGTAGGCTCGGTCTGGTCTACCAAAAAAACAGACAATCTCAAAAATTTACGATTTCTCGTAATTCATCCCATTAATTTAAAAAAAGCGCCTTTAACCGATGTAGTTGTAGCTGCGGATGTGCTGGGTGCCGGTGTGGGCGAAACCGTTATCTGTGCCTATGGCCATGCGGCGCGCCAGGCAATCTATCCTAATAATCCAAATCAGTTAAGCATCGAAGCGGCTGTAGTGGGGATTGTGGACCGTATGGATGTGAACGAAGACATACTGGAAAACTTAATAGATGAATAGTTGTGAACGGTAAACCGGAGACGCAGAACGACATAGATTAATTAATAAATATAAAAGAGAACAATTATGCCCGACTTAAACGAGCAACAAATTCGAAAACTGGTGGAAGAAGCCGTTAATCAGCTTGGCAGCAATGCAAGCGGAACCGCTGTGGAACAGGTAGTGCACGAAGCGGTTCAGCGTATGCAGCCGGGTAGTGTTACACCGCCGCCTCCGGTACAGGCGCCCGGCCAAAACCGGATAATTGTAACCGCATTTGGCAAAAACCGTACTGGTATTTTAGCAGGACTTACCGGTGTTTTAGCCGAAGCTAATTGCGATATTCTGGATTTAAGCCAAAAAATTTTGCAGGAATTTTTCACCATCATGCTTTTGGTGGATATCAGCAGTTCCAGCCTGAGTTTCGACCAGGTTAAAGAAAAGGTTGTGCAAACAGGGGATACACTGGGATTAAAAGTAATAATCCAGCACGAAGATATTTTTAACACCATGCACAGGGTTTGATATGCCAATAGCTCTCGAAGAAATTCTCGAAACCATCCGCATGACCGAAGTGGAACATTTTGATATTCGTACGGTCACCATGGGCATTAGTTTATTAGATTGCCGCAGCGACGATTTTAAACGCTTAAAAACGAATATTTACGATAAAATTATGCGCACCGCTGCCGAACATGTGGCCATAGCGCAGCAGGTGGAATCCAATTATGGGATTTCAATTGCCAATAAGCGTATTTCTGTTACGCCGCTTGCCATTGCAGCAGACGGTTTTTACAAAGAAGACTTTATCGAACTGGCCCAAACCATGGACCGGGCTGCCGATGAACTGGGTATTGATTACCTTGGCGGCTTTTCCGCGCTGGTTCAAAAAGGATTTACCCGCGGCGACCACAGCCTGATTCAGGCCATCCCCGAAGCCCTATCCATTACCAATCATATTTGTTCTTCAGTAAATGTAGCCTCCACCAAAGCCGGTATTAACATGGATGCGGTGGGTATGATGGGCGAAGCCATTAAGCAAACAGCGGAAAAAACAGCCGACCGTTTGGCCATTGGCTGCGCCAAACTGGTAGTTTTTGCCAATGTGCCGGAAGACAATCCTTTTATTGCCGGCGCCTTTCACGGCGTTTCGGAACCGGATGTGGTTATTAATGTGGGTATTTCCGGTCCCGGTGTTATTTTGCGTGCCATCAAAGAAGCGCCGGATGACCTGGATTTCGCCTCTCTTGGCGAACGCATCCGTCGAATGGCTTTTAAAATTACACGGGCCGGAGAATTTATCGGTAAAGAAGTGGCTGCCAAACAGAACGTACCTTACGGTATTGTTGATATCTCACTCGCTCCCACGCCCCTGCCCGGCGATAGTGTGGCTGATATTCTGAAAGCAATGGGTCTGGAAGATGTGGGCGCTACCGGAACCACGGCCGCCCTGGCCTTACTCAATGACTCCGTCAAACGGGGCGGACTGATGGCCTCCTCGCATGTGGGCGGAATGAGCGGCGCCTTTATACCGGTTTCCGAAGATGAGGGTATGATTAAAGCCGCTCAAAACGGGCACATCTCTCTTGAAAAATTAGAAGCCATGACCAGTGTGTGCAGTGTCGGTCTGGATATGGTGGCCGTTCCCGGTAAAACGCCGGCCTCTGTACTGGCGGGTATGATAGCCGATGAGTGCGCCATAGGGATGACCAATAATAAAACGACAGCCGTGCGCGTGATTCCCGTGCCCGGTAAAGACGTGGGTGACATGGTGGATTATGGCGGTCTGTTGGGCGCTGCACCCATCATGCCGGTATCCCAATTAAATAACAGTCTGTTTATTAACCGTGGCGGACGTTTACCGGCGCCAACCAAAGGCATCAATAATTAAATAGCGGAAGCTTTGATGAAGCAAAAAATAAAGATTGCCATTGCCCAAATTGAAACCGTGCTGGGGAATTTGGATGCAAATATTTCCAAACATACAGAATATATTGAACGAGCCATTGATGCCCAATGCGATGTCATTCAGTTCCCGGAACTTTCTTTAACCGGCTATTCTCTTAAAGATGCTGTGTACGATGTGGCGCTGCAGGATTCCGATTCCAAATGGGATGAGCTTAAAAAACTGAGCAAACATATTTCAATTGTAGCCGGAGGCGTGGAGTTGGATAAACGCTACGAAATCTACAATTCCCTGTACTATTTTGAAAACGGTACCATTCATTCCAAACATCGCAAAGTATATTTGCCCACCTACGGTTTGTTCGAAGAAAAGCGCTATTTTAGTGAGGGTAATCGTTTTAAAGCGTTTGATTCCAGGCTGGGAAAGCTGGGAATGTTGATTTGCGAAGATATGTGGCATCCTACTTCCGGGATTATTTTAGCTCAGGATGGCGCTTCGCTGATTTTGGTTTCCTCCGCCGGCCTTGCCCGTGGTCTGGGTGAAGACAAACAACCGGAAAATGTACAGGACTGGGAAGCGCTCAATCGCTCTCTTTCTATTTATACGACTTCGTACATGAGCTTTGCTAACCGTGTCGGTTCTGAAGACGGGCTCATGTTCTGGGGAGGCTCAGAAGTCAACGATCCCTATGGGCGTCGAATGGGGAAGGCCGCTTATTTTGAAGAAGAATTGTTAATCAATACCATCGATATGCTTAAGTTAAAGCATGCGCGGATTAATACAACGTTGCTCAGTGATGAAAAATTAACCGTTATTATCGAAGAGCTTTCCCGTATTCATAGCGACCGAAAGCAGTATTGAACGGGATGAGAACAATTTATAATTTCTTGCGAAAAGTGGGTAAAACGCCTATATTCCCTGAGTTTTTAGTTACATATCTAATCAAAGAAATCAAAAGAAAGCCCATCCGTTAGACCCAGATACGTACGGGATTGTCGGTTAAAAGGAGACAAAATGGATATCAAGGAAATTCGTCAATTAGTCAAAATGGTAGAAACTTCGGATATCAGTGAAATTGAGATTGAAGAAGAGGGCAGTAAAATCAGAATAACCAAACGCTTTGCGTCCGGAAATGGTGATGTTCATATTGTACCCACCGCTCCGCAGTTAGCCGCTCCCATTGCTATGCCCGCCCCAGCGCTCGCAACGGCTCCTGCAGCCGAAACCGCACTTCCTGCAGCAGAGCAGGCACCGGCTTCTAATTTAATAGAAGTCCGTTCACCCATGGTGGGCACCTTTTACAGAGCGCCGTCGCCCGATTCCGATCCGTATGTAGAAGTAGGAAGCTCAGTTTCTGTTGGGCAAACCCTCTGTATTGTGGAAGCCATGAAATTGATGAATGAAATCGAAGCGGAACAGGCCGGGAAAGTAAAAGAAATATTAGTGGAAAACGCTCAACCGGTTGAATACAACCAGGTTTTATTCCTGTTGGAAAAAGTCTGACAACATACCCTTTAATCATACACGGAAGAAACTCCGTATATTTTATTTTCCTGTAAATTGAACGAGGAGGTTTCTTGTTTAAGAAAGTTCTGATAGCAAATAGAAGTGAAATTGCTTTGCGCATTATCCGCGCTTGTAAAGAATTGGGTATTTCAACGGTTGCCGTGCATTCTGAAGCAGATACAGATTCCTTGCATGTCCGTTTTGCCGATGAAGCTGTTTGCATTGGCCCTGCTTCGAGCGCAGAAAGTTATTTAGACCCACGTCGCATCATGGCCGCTGCCGAAATCACCGGCGCAGATGCTATTCATCCGGGATATGGCTTCCTGGCGGAAAATCCGGAATTCGCAGATATGTGCCACAATAGTGGATTAAAATTTATTGGCCCAAGCGCAGACATGATTCGTCAGATGGGGAATAAAGCTAAAGCAAAAGAATTGATGATTAATGCCGGTGTTCCTGTTGTGCCAGGTAGCGACGGTGTTTTGAAGAGTGTAGAAGAAGGTCTTGCCCTGGTGGAAGAAATCGGATTTCCCGTTATCTTAAAAGCGGTTTCCGGTGGTGGTGGACGCGGTATGCGCATTGTAAATAATAAAGAAGAATTCGAAGTTAATTACCAGATGGCCCAGGCCGAAGCACAGGGCGCTTTTGGTGATCCGGACATGTACCTCGAAAAATATATTCAGAATCCCCGTCATGTAGAAATTCAGCTTATGGCTGATCAACAGGGGAATACCGTTTATCTTGGTGAGCGCGAATGCAGCATTCAACGGCGACACCAAAAATTATTGGAAGAATCTCCCAGTATGGTAGTAGATGAGGATCTGCGCCGGCGAATGGGTACAGTGGCTGTGGAAGGCGCCAAAAAAATCGGTTACGAAGGCGCCGGAACCATTGAGTTTTTAGTGGATGCGGATCACAATTTTTATTTTATGGAAATGAACACCCGTATTCAGGTGGAACATCCTGTTACAGAAATGGTGTTTAATCGTGATCTGTTAAAAGATCAGATTCGTGTGGCAGCCGGAGAACCCCTTGGATATACTCAGGAAGATATACATTTGCGTGGCCATGCGGTTGAATGCCGGATTAACGCCGAGGATTTTGAGCGTAATTTTATGCCGAGTCCAGGTGAAATTGTGAGTTTTCATATACCGGGAGGCCCTGGAATCCGTATCGATACACATGCTTATCAAAGATATCATATTCCACCTTTTTATGATTCGCTTATTGCCAAGTTAATTGCCTACGGTGATACACGAGAAGAAGCTTTAGCCCGATTGAAACGGGCATTAGAAGAATTTGTTATTGAAGGTGTGAAAACAACCATTCCATTTCATCAAAAATTAATTGCCCATCCGGACTTTATCAGCGGAAATTTTGATACGGGTTTTCTGGATCGGGTGGATTTAACGAAATAATTTATTTTTTTACGGAGGGTTACATGAATATTCCTGCGGAACTAAAATACACCAAAGACCATGAATGGGCTAAGGTGGATGGAAACCTGGTTACAGTGGGTATTACCGACTATGCACAGGGCGAGCTGGGCGATGTGGTTTTTGTAGAAATGCCGGAAATTGGCAGCGAAGTGGCTAAAGAAGACGCTTTTGGAACGATCGAAGCAGTGAAGGCAGTGGCTGATTTATTTTCGCCGGTAAGCGGTGAAGTAGTTGAAATTAATGAAGCTTTGGAAGATGCTCCGGAAACGATTAATTCGGATCCTTACGGCGCAGGTTGGATCATCAAAGTTAAAGTTGCCGATACAGCGGATCTGGACGACCTGATGGATGCCGCAGCCTACGAACAACACATAGCCTAATTTGTACTATTTATGATGTTAAGGGATGCTTTGCATCCCTTTTTTATTTTCTTCATCTCATAATAACTCAATAACCTAATAACTAAACATCATACGATTTGTGACATTGCGCACTCCATTTTACCCTCAATGTTACTATATATAGAAACAAAAAAAAGGAATCCTTTTATGGATGAAAATTTTATTCAAATTACAGAATATCTTGCAAGCGTGGAGGATCCAGAACAGATTCAGCAGTTTTTAAGTCAGCTGTTAACACCTGCAGAAGTTAAAGATCTTTCTTCCAGATGGCATTTATTACGTTTGCTCAATAAGGGCGTTACGCAGCGCAAAATTGCGCAACAGCTTCATCTGAGTTTATGTAAAATAACCAGAGGCTCCAAAGAGCTAAAAAAGGAAAAATCCATATTAAAAGAAGCTATTCAGGCATTTGAATAAAGCAATGTATTATTAAACATAACCAAAGGAGATGTTCATGCCCACTAAAATTTTATTAAACGAAGATGAGATTCCCCGCCAATGGTATAATCTGGCGGCAGATCTGCCCACACCGGTTGGCCCGCCCCTTGGCCCGGATGGTAATCCCATATCTCCGGATATGCTGGCGCCGGTATTCCCTATGAACCTGATTGAACAGGAAGTCAGTCAGGAACGGTGGATCGAAATTCCCGAAGAAGTACTGGAATTGTTATACCGCTGGCGTCCGTCTCCATTAGTGCGTGCGCATGCATTAGAAAAAGCTCTTGGCACACCTGCGCGGATTTATTATAAAAACGAAAGCGTCTCACCGGCAGGGAGCCATAAACCGAATACGGCCATTCCGCAGGCCTGGTACAATAAACAATTTGGCATCAAAAAACTGACTACCGAAACCGGAGCCGGTCAGTGGGGAAGCGCTCTTTCCTTTGCCGGTGCGTTACTGGGCCTGGAAATTAAGGTATTTATGGTACGTATCAGTTTCGACCAAAAGCCGTTCCGAAAAGTAATGATGGAAACCTGGGGCGGAAAATGTATTCCCAGCCCTAGTGATCAAACACAGGCCGGAAGGGACGTATTGGCCCGTATGCCCGATACACCCGGAAGTCTGGGAATTGCCATTAGCGAAGCGGTGGAAGCGGCTGTTACCGATCCTTCCGGTGAAACCCGCTATGCTTTGGGTAGTGTGCTTAATCATGTAATGCTGCATCAGACCATCATAGGCTTGGAAGCCAAGAAACAACTCGATAAAGTGGGTGAAAAAAAGGTGGATACGGTCATTGCCTGCGCCGGCGGCGGCAGTAATTTTGCCGGATTGGCCTTTCCCTTTATTCATGATAAAATTAATGGCGCCGATATTGATATTATTCCGGTCGAACCGGCCTCCTGTCCCACTATGACCCGTGCGCCGTTTGTATATGATTTTGGCGATACCGCTAAAATGACGCCCATGATGCCCATGCATTCCCTGGGGCATAATTTCATCCCGCCGCCCATTCACGCCGGTGGTTTGCGCTATCACGGGATGGCTCCTCTGGTGAGTGGTGCGATTAATGACGGCCTGATTACACCGCGTGCTTTGCATCAGTTAGAGTGCTACGAAGCGGCCATCACTTTTGCCCGCACCGAAGGAATTATTGTAGCGCCGGAAACCAGCCATGCAGTGGCGGGCGCTATCCAGGAAGCCAAAAAGGCCAAAGAAGAAGGCAAGGAAAAGGTGATTGTGTTCGGCTTAAGCGGACACGGTTTAATGGACTTGCTGGGTTACGAAAAATACTTTGCCGGTGAATTGCATGATTATTCCTTACCGGAAGAGGATTTGCAGAAGTCCGTAAAAGAAAGTACGGAAGGCTTGCCTAAACCTTAATCGAAAAGCAGCTCCCGCAGGGGGGACCCTGCGGGAATTTTTATTAAAAGGAAAACTATGATCGATCAATATGATAACGAACAGGGCTATTGCAGGAAACTAGGGCACCATTTAGAATTCAGTTACTGCCGAAGCGAGCACAACGGAAAACCGTGTCCCTTAATTTTTGATTGTTGGTTTGAACGGTTGCCCATTGGTGACTTTATGCGCTCGCATTATAAACCGGAAGAAGTAGAGTATATCTCAATGGGAAAACCACAAAAAGTAAATACGCTGCTGGATTTAATTGCGCAAGCCAAAGAGCGAAATAAATAATGTCGTGTCCCAAAAACGCTTGGGATAGTTCCCAGTTTACAGTTTTCAGTTAACGGTTTACAGTTCCCAATTCCCAGTTCCTAATAACTTAATAACCCAATAACTCAATAATTAATAACCCAACTCACATAAAACATCTATCCATTAAATACACGCCCCTGCCGATGTTTTTTTTGAACTTTTCTTTCCTTGCACTAAATTTCACCGTATTATACAGGTTATAAATAATAGTCAAATCACTGTTTAAGATTTATTGATATTTGGTCTATGTATCTTGGGTTTTAGAAAAGGGACGGAGACCTAATGAGAGTATTTAAGGATTTCTCTGAATCGGATTTACAAGCTATATTGCAAGTGTGCAATGACAATATGCAGTGGGATACCTTGAATGAAACGTTATTACGTGAAAAAATTTTGGATGATCCTGATTTCGATCCCCATTTAGCGCTTGGCTTATGGGAAGAAAATCGCCTGATTGCTTTTTTATTTGGAGTGTTGCGGGAATTTCGGGAAGAACGTATAGGCTATATAAAATGTTTTGCAGTAGATTCTTCCGTTCACAGACAGAGTGTGGGTCGGCAGCTTTTTATGGAAGCGGAACAACGGTTTAAAGCATTAAAAGCGGAAAGAATCCGTATTGGCGAAGCGCCGGTCAATTATTTGCAGCCCGGGGTTGATACGCGCTATACGCAAGCACTGTCCTTTTTAAAGGCTATGAATTTTAAACCATTTGGTTCCTCTGTGATGATGCAATGCGAATTAAAGTCGGTGGAAGCTCCGGGTGAACAGGAAGAACAGGCGCTTCAGGATCAAAACATCACCATTAGGCGCGCCGGATATGAAGATATGCAGGATGTATTCGAATTTATGGATTCCTATTTTCCCCGTTGGCAGACTCAGGTTACGTTAGCCTACAATTCACTTCCGGTTAGTTTGCATCTCGCTCGGCACCAGGAAGCAATCATTGGATTTGCCGCTCATAATACAAATAATTTTGGAAATGGTTGGTTTGGCCCAGTGGCCGTTCTGCCGGAATTTCAAAAACGAAAAATCGGAACGGTTCTGCTTAAACATTGTCTGCAGGATATGAAGGATTGGGCTCTGGAACAGGCGATTATTCCCTGGGCCGAGCCTCAGATATTTTTTGAACGTGCCGTTCATGCCCGTGTTGTACGGAGATTTACCCGACTCGAAAAAATGCTTTCTTAATTGTAGTCAAGATTGCTTTTAGCGGATTAAAAACAATACCGCAAAACTATTTACCCAACCGTTTGGTGAGAAGGATGAAAGGGGTTCTTATGCGTAAATTTACAATCTTTAGTTTGGCAGTCCTGTTCCTGGTTGGCGCCTGTGCGCGGGAAGACAAGGATTTATCTCTACTTTCACCGGACGGGAAAAGCGAAGTACGTTTTCTGCTTAAGAACGGGCAACCTTTTTATTCGGTACAATCACATTTAACTCCACTTCTTTCCGAATCCCGCCTTGGTTTTGATCTGGCAGATCAAAAAGGGCTTAAAGACCATTTTCAGATGATTCATTCCCGATATACCGTGCGTGATACCAGTTGGAAGCCCGTCTGGGGAACGGATGCGCGAATTCGTGACCACTTCAATCAGTTGGAAGTGGAGCTGCAAACAACCGATTCTCTGGCACGTAAACTTACCATTGTGTTCCGGGCGTATAACGACGGAATTGCTTTCCGTTATATTTTTCCCAAACAGAAAAATTTAAAAAATTTCAGTATAACAGATGAATTAACGCAGTTTAATTTTAGCGGTGATTTTTCCGCCTGGTGGAATAAAGCGGATTTTGACAGTTACGAACATCTGTTTAACCATAGCCCTCTTTCCAAAGTACCGGCTGCAAATACTCCTGTGACCATGCAGGCCGGAGACAATCTCTATCTCAGCATTCACGAAGCCGCCTTAACCGATTACGCGGGCATGACCCTCAAACAGAATTCTAAGAATAAAACGCATTTTGAATGTGACTTGGTGCCCTGGCCGGATGGCATTAAAGTGAAGGGCAGCACACCCTTTCAAACTCCCTGGCGAACCATTCAAATTGCAACGCGTCCCGGTGGGCTGATTGAATCTCATTTAATCGAAAATTTGAATGAGCCAAATAAAATAAAAGATACATCCTGGATTAAACCCATGAAATATGTGGGTATCTGGTGGGGCATGCATATAAATAAATATACCTGGCATGCCGGTCCCAAACATGGCGCTACCACCAAACGAGCCTTGCAGTATATGGATTTTGCAGCGCGAAACGGTATCCCCGGGATTTTAATCGAAGGCTGGAATCGCGGTTGGGAATCCTGGCTCTCCGGAAAAAATGTCCAAAGCTACACAAAACCCTATCCTGATTTCGATTTAAAACGGTTGGCAGCTTATGCTCAAAAAAAGGGGCTATATCTTATTGGCCATCATGAATCCGGTGGAAATGTACCGGAATATGAATCTCAGTTAGCTGAAGCCCTGGATTTGTACCAGTCACTTGGCATTCATGCCGTTAAAACCGGTTATGCCGGTAAAATGCACCCTGCTGGTCAGCATCATCACGGACAGTGGAATATCCGCCATTACCGTAAAGTTGTGCGCGAGGCGGCCAAACGACACATTATGATTGATGCGCATGAACCCATTAAACCAACCGGTATCCGGCGCACCTGGCCCAATATGATGACCCGTGAAGGCGTACGCGGCATGGAATACAATGCCTGGAGCGAAGGGGATCCGCCGGAACACACCACGATTATTCCGTTCACCCGCATGCTGGCCGGCCCGTTAGATTACACACCTGGCATTTTCAATATAAAAATGGACCCAACCGGCAAACATCGTGTGTACACGACCAGGGCTAAACAATTAGCGCTCTATGTGGTTTTATACAGTCCCCTCCAGATGGCTGCTGATTTGGTGGAAAATTATGAAGGACAACCCGAATTTCAGTTTATTAAAGACGTACCCGTCAACTGGGATGAAACCCGTGTTCCGGACGCTGTGATAGGCGATTATGTTGTGGCAGAGCGCAGAAAGGGAAGCGAGTGGTTTGTAGGAGCCATAACGGATGAACAACCGCGGGATATAACCGTTCCGCTGGATTTTTTAGATGCAGGTAAAACGTACAAAGTGGAATTGTATAGAGATGCGGATAACGCCGATTACGAAACAAATCCCACTGCGGTTACTATTGAAACATTCAAACGGACATCGGAAGATGAATTAAAGGTTCATCTGATAAAAAGCGGAGGTTTTGCTGCGCGGTTTATTCCGGAGGATCAATAAAAATCAATTGGCGCTGATTCCGGACGTGTTGGAACTTTAGGCTCAATTAAAATATATCCTGGGCTGAAGCCCAATGGGGATGATTGGGATTTTCTCAAATCCCAGGCTTAAGCTTAGAGACAATATTCTGAAGTTCATTTAGTTAGCCCCATCCTTTAGAGTGTTAGCCCCATCGTTTACGATGGGGAAATAGGATGAATAATGACAAAATAAAAGGGCGTTTACGCCCTTTCTCCCAAAGAGGATTTTGTAATTGAAAAAATCATTCACAAAAATTTATATCCATTGTGTTTGGTCAACCAAAAATCGCGAAAAGATTCTTGCTGACGATATCAGGGAAAAACTATTTGCACATATCAGTGAAAACTGTTCAACAAAAATATAACGCTTCTGGGAATTAACGGCTATTTAGACCATGTGCATCTACTTATTGATTTAAGTCCCACAATGTCGTTGGCCGAGGCTGTTAATCTGATAAAGGGAGAATCATCCCATTGGATAAATGAGAATAAATTAATCCCAGGGCATTTTAGCTGGCAAAAGAGATATAGCGCTTTTTCGGTGAGTAATTCTGTTAAAGGGAAAGTACTAAACTATATTCGCAATCAGGAAACGCATCATAAAAAATTAAGTTATTTGGATGAGATAAAAAGATTTTACAAAGAATACGGGATTGAATTTGATGGACGAGATTTGGAATAGCGCCCTAAAGGGCTGAGATTAGTTGGGAAACTCTTTTTTCCCCAGCGTAAACGCTGGGGCTAATGGCGTAAACATAGGAGCTAAAAAAACTCAATTTTTTATAGGTAAAATTTATAAAAAGCTATTCGTTAGCCCCATCCTTTAGGATGGGGATTAGGTTGATAACACACTTATTTTTAGGGGTTTAGCCCTTGTTGAGAGTAGATTCATTAAATTAATACTGATATTGAAGTTTTTTATTTAATGGCACTAAAGTGCCTAAAAAAGAGGGAGCGGATTCTCTTGCTCCGACTTAAAAAGTCGGGGCTATTCAAAACATCATCCAATTACATGGTATTTTGGCAAGAAATTTTTACATTACCACACAATAGAAAAGGGATAATTATGAAACGTCGTTCATTTTTAAAATCATCCGCATTGGCTGGCTTCAGCATGCCGTTTATCCATAAACTGAGTTTTGCCTCAACCACCGGAAAGGCCGCCGGGCCGCTTGTTATTTCCAGTGCGAACGGACTGCGCGCCACAGCCAAAGCCATGGAAATGATTAAAGGCGGCGCAGACGCATTGGATGCGGTGATTGCAGGCGTCAATATTGTGGAAGAGGATCCCAACGATCATTCTGTCGGGTACGGCGGTTTGCCCAATGAAGAAGGTGTGGTGGAACTGGATTCCTGTGTGATGCACGGACCCACCCATAATGCGGGTTCTGTGGCTGCCTTACGGAATATTAAAAATCCATCCAAAGTAGCACGCCTTGTTATGGAACGTACGGATCATGAATTGCTGGTGGGCGAAGGCGCTTTGCGTTTTGCCAAAGCGCATGGCTTTAAAGAAGAAGATTTGCTGACCGATGAAGCGCGCAAAGTGTGGCTGCACTGGAAGGAAACTCTTAGTGAAACAGATGATTGGTTCCCGGAAGACAATCCGGATATTCCGGCCAATTACAAAGAACTCACCAAAACAACAGGAACAATTACGTGTCTCGGTATCGATTTAAACGGAAATATTTCCGGTGTAACCACCACCAGCGGTCTGGCCTTTAAAATACCCGGTCGGGTGGGGGACAGCCCGATTATTGGCGCGGGGCTTTATGTGGATAACGAAGTAGGTGCCTGTGGCTCTACGGGTCGCGGTGAAGAAAATCTTAAAAATCTAAGCTGCTTTTTAACAGTGGAACTGATGCGAAATGGCTATTCTCCGCAGGAAGCCTGTATGGAAACCGCGCGCCGTATTATCAAACATGCTAAAATTCCTTCTTTGCATCGTGCAGACGGACGGCCTAATTTTAATGTGCGTTTCTATGCTCTGAATAAAAAGGGTGAATTTGGTGCTGCGTCCGTTTACGGTCCCACAAAATTTTCGGTTCATGACGGTAAAGAAAACAAGTGGCACCAGGGCGGAGGAGTGCTGAAATATAAAAAATAATTTTAAATGTTGGATTTTGAATTTTGAATGAAAATCCATGTTAAGGGCAAAATAAATTTAGCTGCCATCCGGCACCTGTGAAGATGGTGCGCAGCAATAACATTCCCCCTTAGAAAAGGGGGCTAGGGGGTTGTCTGGTGTGTTCTGTCTTATCAACACGTGGATTTTTACGATTTGGATTCATTCAGTTAAAAGAAAAAGGAATAGTAATTTTACCATCAAAATAGTAACGGAGTTATAATACATGCACCGATACATAATCATCTTTTTTTCCCTGTTTCTGCTCTTCTCCTGCCAGCCGGAGTGGGTAAAACATGCGCCCAAATATGATTATTCAAATCTTACCGAGCAGCAGATAACTATCCATAAAAATGTGGAAGAATTTTTATATCATACCTATACGGACGGGCAGCCGCTTAAACTGGATCCGGTTGTACGCATCGACAGTGTGCGTATCGATGACCGGGCCAGGTCGATTGTGGTGGATTTCAATAAATATCTGTCCTATATGCCCATGCGGGATGAAATAGTCGCTAAACTGTACAGCGGAGTTCGTCAGTACTTAGATGATGATTTTACAGAATACACGCTAACACTTCGCTCCCTGCAAATACCCATCCAGAATTTTATTCCCAATTTTTATCGTAAAAATCAAGCCGTATACGATACGACGCGTCTGCCTAAAAGGGTTATCCGGCCTGTGCCCTTGGTGCGGCGTGTGCAAGCCTGGCAGCCAACACAGGGGTTGGAAGGCCGGAATATTGCCATTTGGAACAGCCACGGTTGGTACTATAACCGTAAAACAGACCGCTGGGAATGGCAGCGCCCCCGTTTGTTCCAGACCGTGGAAGATTTGCTACCCACTTCCTTTGTGCTTCCCTATGTCATTCCCATGCTGGAGCAAGCCGGCGCTCAGGTCTTTGACCCGCGGGAACGGGATATTCAGCTCCGGATGGTGATTGTAGATAATGACCAGACCCAAGAAGCCTCTGCCCGTTACTGGGAAAAAGGAACAGGCTGGCAAACAGAATCAGAACCCGGATTCGGCCAGGGATTGCCGCCGTACAGTAACGAAAATCCATTTACGCTTGGAACAAGTCGTCGCATACAAACGCAACCTGAGCAAACCGCGGAAGCGATTTGGCAACCGGAAATTCCGGAAACAGGTAACTATGCCGTATATGTGTCGTACGCGGCTTCGGATAGCAATGTTGCCGATGCCCATTACAGTGTACATCATGCCGGCGGTATGACACCTTTTTTGGTGAATCAGCAAATTGGTGGGCACACTTGGGTCTATCTCGGTACGTTTCTATTCAAAAAAGGCAGCTCTGCAGATTCGGCCAGTGTGCGCCTTTCGAACATCAGTAAAGAAAACGGAACCTGGGTGAGCGCGGATGGCGTGCGTTTTGGCGGTGGAAGCGGCAATGTGTTTCGCGGCGGGCGTACCAGCGTCCGGCCCCGTTTCGAAGAAGCGGCCCGTTACAATTTGCAGTTTTCCGGTTTTCCGGATTCATTAGTATGGGATTTGAACAATGGGCAAAATGATTACAATGACGACTACCAGAGTCGCGGGGAATATGTAAACTATCTGAAAGGCGCGCCCTTCGGGCCGAATAAAAATCGCCTCGCCAAAGGGCTGGGCATTCCCATGGATGTGTCGCTTGCTTTTCATACGGATGCCGGCATTGCCAGAGGGGACACAACCATAGGAACGTTAGCTATTTACAGTCTGACAGGAGCGGATACGAGTGCCCTTTTCCCGGATAGCGTTTCGCGGATGGCCTGCCGTGATTTCGCAGATATTCTGCAAACCGAAGTGGTGGAAAATATCCGGGCCCAATTTGATTCCACCTGGAACCGGCGTTCCCTGCATAATGCCGTTTATAGTGAAGCGTATCGTCCTAATGTACCGGCCATGATTTTAGAACTGCTGTCGCATCAGAATTTCCGTGACATGCAATTTGCTCTGGATCCGGCTTTCCGCTTTTCGGTTTCGCGCGCTATTTACAAAGCCATGTTAAAATATCTTACGTCAGCTAATGGGCAGCCCTACACGGTTCAGCCATTACCTGTCAACCATTTTAGCGCGCTGCTCGATTCATCCGGCGCAGCAGTACTACGCTGGAAAGCGCAACCCGACCCATTGGAACCCACAGCTCTGGCTGAAAAATACATGCTGTATACCCGCATCGAAGAAAACGGTTTTGATAACGGTGTGGTTGTGGAAAGCGATAGCATTCGGTTTGATAATTTGAAACCGGGTGTGCTGTACAGTTTTAAAATAACAGCTCTTAATGCAGGCGGCGAAAGTTTTCCTTCGGAAATATTGTCGGTGTGCCGGATGGATAACGGGCAGCCGCCGGTACTGATTGTTAACGGATTCGACCGGGTGAGCGCACCGGCTGTGAAAAAGACGCCGCAGTTTAGCGGATTTGTGAATTTTGCGGATGAAGGCGTGCCCGACCATTGGGATGTGGGTTTTACAGGTGCGCAAAATGATTTTAATCCGGCTTCACCGTTTCGTATGAATGACGCCTCCGGCCATGGTAATAGCTATGCTGATTATGAAACAACGATTATTGCAGGAAACAAGTTTGACTATCCTTTTGTACACGGGGAGGCGATCCGCGCTAACGGCTTTTCCTTTGTCTCGGTGAGTGACGAGGTATTTGCAGACAGTAGCTTTGAGGCCGGTAAATATAAAATAGTTGATTTGATTCTCGGTGAAGAACGTACCATGCCCTGGTTAAGCGATTCTTTGCGCGCCAATCGTTTCAAGGCGTTTCCTGAAGAGCTGCAAAAGAAAATACACGCCTTTACCGCGGCAGGGGGCAACCTGTTTGTCTCCGGCGCCTATGTGGGCACAGACTTGTTTACCGGTAAATCCAAAACCGATCCGGATGTTCGCTTTGGCAGGGATGTTTTGCATATTCAATGGGTTACGAATCATGCGGCGCGCACCGGCCGTGTGTTTGCAGTGGATTCTCTGTTCACAGATGTCAGGTTTAATCAGCGTTTTAGCCCGGTACAGTACAAAGTGGAATCACCTGATGCCATTAATCCCTTGCGAGATGCGCAAACCATTTTACGCTACCGCGAAAATGAATTCAGTGCGGCCACGGCCTTTAGCGGCACGTACAAATGCGTGGTGTTTGGATTTCCATTTGAGAGTATCGTGGATCATCGGCAAGGTGTACAAATTATGGGTACGATTTTAAACTTTTTTTCAGATTAGAATCATGCGTCTACTCAGTATTAAATATAATAATAAGGAACAAGCAGCCATAGATTCATCTTTAGGCGTCTTACCACTCATCGATTTAAACCGACTCTTTCAAACGAACTGGCCCGAAACGATTTGGGAAATTTTACAATCGGAAGTTCTGGATGAATTACGTTTTTGGAATGATACATTAAGCAAAGAAAAAACCCCGGAATTAAAAACAATGGCTCTAGATCGTCCCGCAATTATTCCTGCGCCTCTTTACCGGCATCCGGGAAAAATTTGGGGAATCGGTCTCAATTACAAAGACCATGCCTCGGATCTTTCGGAGCCAACTCCTCAGGAGATTCCTGCAAGTTTTATCAAATCCCAAACAACTTTAATCGGGCCCGGTGAGGAAATCCACTTGCCCTTGCTTTCGGAAAAAGTTACAGGTGAGGCAGAATTGGGTCTGGTAATTGGCAAAAAAGTAAAAAATCTCAAATCGGGTGAAGGATTAAATGCCATAGCCGGATTTGTCAGTATCATTGATATGACCGCGGAAGATATTTTGCGGAAGAATCCGCGCTATTTGACGCTTAGCAAAAACTTTGATACCTTTTTCAGCCTTGGGTCCCAACTCATTACCCCGGATGAAATCGGGGATTTGAATGCTTTGCAAATTTCAACCGTAAAAAACGGGACAATACAAGTTAGTAACCGTGTACGTAATATGACGTTTTCACCCGATTTTTTAGTCTGCTTCCATTCCCGCGTGATGATGTTACAGCCCGGGGATATTATTTCGAGTGGTACGCCCGGCGCAGTGGCCTTGCAGAATGGGGACATTATCGAATGTCGATTAGAAGGATTTGAAATTTTGAAAAATCCGGTTAAAGATTTAAAAGGGGAGTAAATATGGATTTGGAGATAAGTGGAAAACAAATCATTGTTATCGGAGGCAGTAAGGGACTTGGTTTTGCCTGTGCCCAAACCCTTGCAGAGGAGGGAGCCCGGGTCGCTTTGATTTCCCGAAACAAGGATAACTTAAAAACAGCCGTGAAAGCTTTAAAAAATAAAGCGAAGAATGAACCGGTTTTCTTTGCCTGCAATATCAGTAAACAAGATGAAATAAAAGCTCTGTTCGACTGGGTCCAAAAGTCCTTCAGACGTGTAGACGGATTAGTGTTGAATGCGGGTGGGCCTCCGGCCGGCGGCGCCTTAGCGTTTGATGATGCCCAATGGCAGACGGCACTGGATACAACTTTGCTGTCCGTAATTCGTTTAACACGCCAATTTATTCCCTTGATGCAGACTCAAAAATATGGACGTATAGTAGCCATTGAATCCACATCGGTAAAGCAAAGCATTGAAAACTTAGCCCTTTCCAATACCATTCGTCCGGCTGTCGTCGCCTATCTAAAAACATTGTCTGTCGAAATTGCCAGAGATAATATTCTGGTAAATATTATTTTACCCGGTCCCACCCGAACCGAACGCTTAGAATCACTATTACAAAGCTGGGCAGAAAAAGCAGAAACCAGTATGGATGAAATCGCAAGAATCCGTGAAGCACAAATTCCTTTGGGTCGATTTGGGAATCCGGGGGAATTGGCTGCATTGGCTGCTTTCCTTTTATCCGGGAAAAATACCTATATTACCGGACAAAGTATCGCGGTGGACGGCGGATATTCCAAATCCGTATTTTAGTGTTGTGACTATATTTATTACTTTAAAGCTAAATAGAAAAGAAAATTCTGAGAAGAAGTTTTATGGAAAAAACGGAACTGAAACGAATTTTAAATACCCTGCATTTTTTGGAAGAAGCACCGGATACATTGCAGCGTGCATTTACCAATCATGCTGTAATCCAGAAGATACCGGCTGGAACTACGGTATTTTGGGAAGGGGATTCCTGTCATAGTCTGGCGATTTTGCTTTCCGGTTCGGTGCGTGTGTTTAAAGTGGGAGAGAGCGGGCGTGAAATTACCCTTTACCGCTTCGGATCGGGGGGAGGCTGTATTCTAACAGCTTCCTGTATTATGAATGGCGGTGATTTCCCGGCTATCGCGCAGGTGGAAGAAGAGGCGGAAGCCGTAATCATTCCGGCCAATGTGCTGCGCGACTGGGTCAACCGCTTTGATATCTGGCGTCAGTTTGTGCTGGGGCTTTTGGCGCAACGTCTGGCCGATGTGATTACTACGGTGGAAGAAATCGCATTCCGTCGAATGGATACACGACTTGCAGAATGGCTGCTTGCAAACACGGCTCGTGATAGCCGATTTGTGCAGACAACCCATCAGAAAATTGCCGAAGAGTTGGGTACGGCCCGGGAAGTCATCAGCCGGCTGTTAAAAGATTTTGAAATGGAAGGACTGATTCTGCTTTCCAGAGGAATGATAGAGATCCACGCACCCGAAAAATTAAAGCAGAAATTGAAATAAAAGAGTTTAGTGACTTAGTTACATACATTACATTTCGGATCACGTATTATTAATCCGTCAGTGAAAAAAACAATCAAAAGGAGATACAGATGAAATGTAGTGCAAATGTAGGTAAAGGCGATAAAACCTTTCGCATCATTCTTGGCATTATAATTATAGCCGCCGGGTTTTATTTTAAAAGCTGGTGGGGAGCCGTGGGACTCCTGCCGCTATTGACTGCAGTTAGTGGTGTTTGTCCGGCTTATTTGCCTTTTAAAATTTCCACAAAAGGCAAAGATGAACAATAAGACGTTCAAGAATAAAGAATGCAATAACAAAGCGCAGTACCGAATAGTGGTTTGCGCTTTTTTATTAAAGAGAATTGGGCATAAAAATTAAAAATTATTTTAGGACAGGATATACACGATAATGGAATTCCTGCTCCATTGGGGCCCTGTGGGATTATTTATTGCCTCCTTTCTTGCGGCAACCATCTTGCCCTTTAGCTCGGAAATTTTGCTGATAGGGTTAATGCGACAGAGCGGGGAATGGGCACTTCCTTTAGTAGCAGCAGGAAGCGGTAATATTTTAGGCTCTGTCGTAAACTACTATTTAGGCGTTTACGGTGAGCGGTTTTTGTTTTACAAGTTTTTGCATCTTTCGGAAGAGACGATTTGGAAAACTTCGACCCGTTTCCGGAAATACGGCGTGTATTCTCTACTTTTTGCCTGGGTTCCAATAATTGGCGACCCACTAACCGTTGTAGCCGGCGCTTTTAAAGTGCGCTTTATACTCTTCTTTGTTTTGGTCTCCATTGGAAAGCTGGCGCGCTATTCTATCTTGATTTTTTTATTTTTTAGTTAAACCCGTTCACCTTGACATTATTCTGTTTGCAGGTTAAATTTCACTTCTCATTTAGAATGAGGGGCTATAGCTCAGCTGGGAGAGCGCTGCGTTCGCAATGCAGAGGTCAGGAGTTCGAGCCTCCTTAGCTCCACTAAGCCAGGTCCCGCGCAATGGCACGGCGCCCAACTCCGTCAGGTCCGGAAGGAAGCAGCGGTTAGCGCTCGGACTATGTGCCGCGGGTTCACCTGGCTTTTTATTATCTAAAAGAGCAGAGGATACAGGATTTACAATTCGGAATCCAAAATCTAAAATTCAGAAAAGAATATGTCCTACGTCGTAATCGCCCGCAGATGGCGCCCGCAACAGTTTGATGAAATAATTGGCCAGGAGCATGTGTCCAAAACCCTGTCCAATGCCATTGCCAACGAACGCATTGCCCATTCCTATATTTTTACAGGCCCGCGCGGTGTTGGCAAAACCACCACGGCACGTATTCTGGCCAAGGCGCTGAATTGCGAAAAAGGCCCGACTGCCACACCCTGTAATGAATGCGCCTCCTGTAAATCCATTACTATGGGCAATTCCTTAGATGTGCTGGAAATTGACGGCGCTTCCAATCGCGGGATAGACGAAATTCGTAATCTGCGTGAAAATATTCGCTACACGCCCACTCAGGGTAAATACAAAATCTATATCATAGACGAAGTTCATATGCTTACCAAAGAAGCCTTTAACGCGCTTCTTAAAACACTGGAAGAACCTCCCGAACACGCACTGTTTATTTTTGCTACTACCGAAATCCACAAGGTGCCGGCAACCATTTTATCCCGCTGTCAGCGCTTTGATTTTCGCCGGATTCCGCTCAAAACCATTATGGAACATTTGCAGAATATTTGTAAGAAAGATAAAATAGATATCGAAGAAGAAGCCTTGCTGCAAATTGCCAAGAAAGCCGACGGTTCCATGCGTGATTCCCAAAGTATTTTGGACCAGATTATTTCGTACAGCGGTGACACAGTTACTTTTGCTGATGTGGCGCAGGCCCTGGGTGTGATTCATCAGGACATTTATTTTAAAATAACAGATTATATTAAAGACAGCCAAATCAAAGAGCTTATTTTACAGGCTAAAGAAGTGTTCGATTCCGGTTATGATATCAATGAATTCCTGATCGGCTTGGAAGAGCATTTCCGTAATTTATTAGTAGTGCGCAGCACGGAATCTACCGAGTTTCTCGATGTAGCGGAAAATTATCTGGAACGCTACAAAGAAGTGGCCGCAGCTTTTTCCGAAGGCGATTTAATCGGCTATCTGCAGACCGTTGCCGAGACTATGCAGCAGCTTAAAACCAGTCAGCAGCCCCATTTGAAATTTGAACTGGGGTTGATTAAACTGGCTAAGCAGCCGGCCACGGCACAAATTGAAGACATTCTTGAAAAACTGAATGTATTAAAAAAAAAACTCCTGAATCAGACGTAGCCCCCCCAAATACCCATCCGGAGCCCGAAAGTGCGCCGGACGAGCAAATCGTCCTCAATGCCGACGCTCTTCAGGAAATCTGGCCGCGCTTCCTGGAAGAAATTAACCAAATCCGTCCCACGCTTGTCCCCATCCTGGAAAAAGCCCGTCCATCGATAGATGCGGATGAAACCATTTTGCTGGATTTCGGCAAGGTCAATCCATTTCATAAAAAATTATTGGACCATAACAAACAATTATTAAATTCAACCCTGAAAAAATTGCTGGATCGCGAATTACGGACACGCTTCGCCTTAACGGTGGTGGAAAATGTGCAGCCCAAACAGAGCCAGGCAGAGAAGAATCGTACCAAAGAAGAAATTATGAAGCAGATTCGCGAACAGGGCGGAGAAGTTATTTCCAAATTAATCGATGATTTTGATTTGGAACCTATGTAACTAAACAAAGAAAAAAAATACAGAGGATATGCCATGTTAAACATGAATAATCTGATGAAACAGGCCCAGAAGATGCAGGAAGAGATGAAAAAGGTGCAGGATAAACTGGCTACCATAACCGTGGAAGGTACGGCAGGTGGCGGGATGGTCAAAGTAGTGGCTAACTGCAAACTGGAAATCCAGTCGATCTCCATCGAGCCGGAAGTTGTGGATCCGGATGACAAAGAAATGCTGGAAGATTTAACGGCTGCCGCTGTAAATCAGGCCATCCAGAATGCCCAGGCCCGTGCCAACGAAGAAATGCAGTCTGTTACCGGTGGAATGCTCAATGGTATGAATTTACCCGGTAACCTGAACATACCCGGATTATAATATGCGCAGCTCAGGACTCCCGGTATTAGACCGGTTGATAAATGAACTATCCCGCCTGCCGGGAATCGGGCAAAAAACAGCACAGCGCCTGGCTCTGTTCATTCTTAAAAGCGACCCGGTTTATGTGTCCGATTTAGCGGACGCTATGCTCGATGTGAAAGAAAAAACCGGGCTGTGCAGGCAGTGTTTCAATATTGCCGAGGATGAACTGTGTTCCATTTGCGCCAATCCCAAACGCAATCCCGCGCAAATTTGTGTTGTGGAAGACATTGTGGACATAATGGCTATTGAAGAATCACATGAATTTGAGGGATTGTACCATGTGCTGGGCGGTGTAATTTCTCCGCTTTCCGGTGTGATGCCGGATGATCTGCATCTGGCGGAACTGGCGGAACGGGTAAAGGAACAAAAGGTGCAGGAAGTACTGATGGCCATTAACCCCAGTACGGAGGGGGAGGCTACAATGATTTATATCTCACGCATGCTCAAAGATTTGGATATCCGATTAACGCGCATTGCCAGCGGCGTTCCTCTCGGTTCGCAACTCGAATACCTCGATACTGCCACTATTGGCCGGGCTATTTTAACCCGCCGGGATTTATAATTTCCACTCCCAATGCTCGGTAGCCAATTCTGTGTTCGGGAACAAGGTACGGGCATACTTTTCTATATCGTACAACATCTGGTCTGTATTATTGGGATCGTGGTGGAAGAGGAGAAGTTTCTGTACTTCTGCCTGTCGTGCCGCTTCACAGGCCAAATCCACACTACTGTGCCCATATCCGGAAAATTTGCGATACTGTTCCGCTGTATATTGGGCATCATGGATCAGAACGTCGGCATTTTTACTAAAAGTGACCAGCCGCTGATCCGCGCCATGGTATTCTTCCACATCTGTGGCGAACACCAGTTTTTTGTCATTAGATTCAACACGGTACACATAACTGCCGTCTTTGGGATGAAAATAATATTTCATATTGTAGATGGTTAGTGGGCTAAAAGCCGGTTCTGTTTCACCTATTCGGCCGATTAAAGGTACGGGATTATCCGGATTGAAATAGACCATCATATTTTCATCAATATTATGGAAAGATTTTCGGCAACGGAATTCATTTATTCCCACAGGGAAAAACTGGGGAATAACTGTTGTGGCAATAATATCTTCAAAATCCATACCCAGCGTAGCCGGGCCAATGAAATGCAGATGAACATTGGGCATATAAATCGGTGTAAAAAAAGGCAGGCCAAGCAGGTGATCGGTATGCGTATGTGTGAACAATAACGTAATATGAAACGGTTGGTGCGAGGTTTGATTATGCTGAATAATTTCCGGAATCAGTTCTTTACCAAGCCGAATGATTCCGCTACCGGCATCGAAAATAACCACATGTTCCGGTGTACGCACCATAAGACAGGTAGTGTTGCCGCCAACTTTAGTTCCTTCTTCCGGCGCTATGGGATAACTTCCACGAACGCCGTACAGTTTTGCCATAAATTGATAATCACTCATAAACCTGATCCTTTTGCTTGTTCGCCTTTTAATGAATCCAAATCAGGAACCGGATTCCATTTTTTTTATCTGATCCCGGATGCGGGCAGCTTTTTCATATTCTTCTGCCTCTACCGCTTTTTGTAAGGCTTGTTTTAATTCAGCTAAAGTGTTTTTGCCGGATTCAATGGTAAAAGAACCGTCCTCTTTATTCTGTTCCTCAGGGATATAGGCTGCCTGGTCCATCACGGATTCGTGTACATAGATGGGGCCGCCCACGCGAACAGCCAGGGCAATAGCGTCGCTGGGACGGGAATCCACTTCAATGATTTCCGAATCCCGCTGAAGCCGTAAAATGGCATAATACGTGTTATCCCTTAGCTCGGTGATAAATACACTTTCCAAAGTAATACCAAGAATTTGCAGGATATTAATAGCCAGGTCGTGGGTGATGGGACGTGGCGGTTTAACATCTTCCAATGCCATGGCAATGGACTGCGCTTCAAATTCGCCAATTACAATGGGCAACGCACGCAAACCGTTTTTTTCTTTTAATAAGATTCCACTGGCCTGAGTTTGTGTGATAAAAATGCCATCAACTTTAACGGGGATCATTTCCCGGTGCCTTTCTTTATACAGCCTCTACGGCTGTGATTTCCGGAACCTGCATCTTTACGATACGTTCAATGCCCTGTTTTAAGGTGAGAGTGGACATGGGGCAGCCGCCGCAGGCGCCAATCAGCTTAACATACAGCACATTATTTTCGTCGATACGTACAAATTCCACATCTCCCCCATCTGCCTGCAGACCGGGACGAATGGAATCCAATGCTTTTAGTACTCTATTCTGCATAAGTAATCTCTATCTTATCGTTCATATTTGATGAAAAGTTTAAAAAAAAGATTTATAAAAGCAACTTGTTTTTAATATTTTACGAATTTATAAGGAGTTACG
>JANTHG010000019.1 GCA_024762535.1 Calditrichaceae bacterium | reverse complement strand
GAGGGAAATAATTTGATTCCCAAGTTCCCTGAAATCTAAATTCAGCTTTTCCGGATGCTCGCATGAAAAAACCGGATAAATGCCTCTGGCATCAAAAAGATCAGTATTGGCTATCTGTTGCTTTAGAATCCATCCTTTGCTACCTGGTAAATAAATTGGCGTTCCATAATCAGAAAGCGATTCTGCATAGTGTTTGGTTTGATAGCCGCTCATTTAATTTTAGACTCTATAAAAGATTTACTGTTTATCCCAACTAATTCCATATAATACTGTTTTTCCCCGGGGAACATTTTCCGGAAAACGAAGATAATCCCAGTTATTCTTTTCAATTCTATGAATATCCTGAAAAAATCTGGTTAAAAATAATGTTTTAAAATTCATTCTTATCCTTAGTAGTTTACAACTTTATTCAGATTATCCTTATTGGTTATCCCATATAATTCATAATATTCAAATTCATTATGCTGCTTGCGGACTGCAGAGCGGCTTGATACGCCGTTTCCTGGGATTTTAGTTTCACAATTTCCTCTTCCATATTCGTGTCTTCTTCGTCCGAAATAAAAGATTCTAAACTGATATTTGTGCTTTCCAAGCGGTCATAGACCAAGTTGAATGAAGCTGCTTTGGTACCCATGTTGGTGGAAAGTGTTAGTACATTGGATTTAGCACTTTTTAAGGCTTCTATACTCATGCCAATGGCATCCACATCATTATTATCTAATGCGGTAATTAAATCCGTCATAGCCGTAAACATTCCTGTATCAACCAATTCTTGCCCGCTAGTGTTTATTTCAAAGGTTAAATTTTCATTAATGCGGCGCTTAATATATTGGTCATTTCCATTATAAGTTACCGTATCATTTTGTAAATCAAACGGTTCGGATTCATCTGTAGCCGTTCCGGCAAAAATACTTTTTCCAAGATATTGGGTATTTCCAATATTTACCATATCATGAAGAATTCCACGAGCAGAATCGGCCATGGTAGCACGCATATTAGCATCGGATGAGGCATCCGCGCCCTGCATGGCTAGTTCGTACGCTTGAGCGGTATAATCGTGTAACTGATTTAAACCAATGGAAGTCGTATCTACCCAGGAACGAGCATCCTGAACATTGCGCATAAATTGTTTATTTTGTTCCAGAGATCTTCGGAAACGTACCGAACGTGAAAAAGCAATGGGGTCATCCGAAGGTTTTTGAACTTTTTTTTGGGTTGCAATCCTGTTTTGAGATAGATTCATTCCGTCACGATTATCATTGATACTTCTCAATGTATTTCGCAGAATCATATTTTGTGTAATGCGCATGGTAAAACTCCGATTAGTTAGTGCATTCCAAGAACTGTATTGACCATCTCATCCACGGTTGTAACTATTTTTGCAGCTGCCTGGTACGCTTGCTGAAACTGAACCAATTGAGTCATTTCTTCATCAATAGATACGCCAGTTACAGAATCTCTTTGATTTTGAAGTTGTTCCACAATCAGTTGTTGGCTTTTTTCCTGAAAATCTGCTTCCTGAATTTTATTCCCCAATTGCGTCATAACACTGTGATAAAATTCCAAATCTGTACTGCCATTCAATGTACTGGCATATTGTAAATCCGAAATTTCCTGAGCCACACTACCGCTGCCTTCTCCCTCGGTGGGCAGACGTGAAGCGATTAAACTGAGATCATTTACTACCGCACTGTTAACTTTAAAATCAGCGGCACCGGTCACATTGGAAGTAAAAAAAGAAACATTAGTGCTTCCAGCCAGATTTTCTCCGGTTTCATGAACAGCATTCACAGAATCAGCAATATGAACAGCCAGCTGGTCCAAGTTATGCAGTTGTTCAGGGATTTCTTCATTATGTGCTTTTAATAAAGATTTCAGTTTACCAGAACCCACATTGAGAGCCGTATCGGATGTACCAATATAAATGGTTACTTTATTCTCATCATTGCTACTGGATTGTTGAGCACGGAGGGTATTTATAGTATCATCAGAAATAAGTACATATCCGTCTAAATAAATATTTACCATGCCGGAATCTTGCTCTTTTACCTTAATATCGATTTCAGAAGATAGTTTTTTAAGCAGTTGATCACGCTGATCTAAAAGCTCATCCGAATGTCCGGAACGGATACGTTGGTTTATGCGTGACAATTCTTCCAGGGTTTGATTAACCTCGGTAATATGGGGATCTATTTCCTGGCGTATCTGATCCTGCATTTCTCTCAAATCAGTATGAATCCGCTGAAAGGAATTTGATAACAGTACCCCTTTATCTCGTACTATGGCCCGGCTGTATTCATTTTCCGGATCATTTGCCAAATTACTCCAAGAATTCCAAAATTCAGTCAGCAACGAAGTAATTCCAGATTCGGTATCCTCTGCAAAAGTACCCTCTATTTGTCGCAATAATGTATTACTTGTCTGAAATTCATTCAGATGCTGGTTTTCACCCCATAACTGATGTTCGGCAAAAGCCTGGCGCATACGTACCGACTCTTCAACACTCACTCCTATTCCGGAAAAACCACCCACTAATTGAGAAAGTTCAACACGACGTCGGGAGTAATTTTCATTATTGGAATTGGATATATTTCCGGAAGTTGTTTGAATGGCCGACTGATAAGCCAGCAGAGTTTGTTTTCCTAATTCATAAATATTGGAAATTGGCATATTGTCCTCTAAGCGTTACAATCCAGTATGTTTTTTGTCCCGATGGAAGAATCTTCAATTCCTGCATCGGTGTAAATGTGTTTACCTTCTTCATCCCGTGGTAAAAACATAGTAATTAAACTGCGAATGTGGCTCAAGCTGACATCAATCAACCGAACATTTTCATAATTTGTACGCTTTATTTGATGACTAATTTTCATCAACCTGTTATTCAAACGTTCCCAGGATGCTCGTTCTTCTTCTGGTAACTCACCAATAATATTCCCCAACGTACTTTCATCTTCTCGTACATTCTTGTTTAAAAAATATTCTGTTAATAAAGTACTGCGATATTGAGTTAAATGGCTTGCTTTGGTTATTAACATTTGTTCAATACCATTTAAGTATTCAATTTTTTTTAAATCGTTTTTAACGATAGCTTGTTGTTTATCTCTCAAAATTTCATTCAAATAATCATAAGCAGAAACTTCTTCTAATAAAACTTGATATAACCGATCTTTTGGAGGTGCGTCTTCAAAATTCAACTTATTCATTTTTCAGTCTCCCAGTTTCTATAGTACTGATGGTCGGGGCTTTAATTTCTTCATTTAATTTTTGAACATTTTCAAGCGAATTATGTTTTAAGGTTTCATAAAAATATTTACTTAATCCGATTCCGCCGGCTTCTGAAATGCCTTTACCCATTACATTTGAAAACATCATCGAAGCCACAGATGCCGATTGCTGTTCTTTAGGCACCGTTTTTTCCATTGCTTTTAATACAAAACTTAAAAACAGACTTTCCAAATCTTTTGCACTCTGGCGCAACTTGGCATCATCCGGATTTTCGGGTTTAAGAACCGGTTTTTGAATTTGCGTCGGTAAAAAGTTTTGCTGTAATTGAGTAATTTTCATAGTCTGCTCTAATTAATAATTAACTTGGCATTTAGTGCACCAGCCTGCTTGATGGACTGAAAAATGGCAATGATATCGCGTGGTTTCAATCCAAGCGTATTTAATGCTGATGCCAGTTCTGTTACCGTTGTGGTTCCGTTTAAAACCGCTGTGTTGGCCGGCCCTTCTTTTACAATGGTTTCCGTTACCGGTACGACCACCGTTTGCCCTCCGGAAGAAAAGGGTTGCGGCTGTGAAATAACTGGTTGGGTACGTGTGTGAATGGTTAAGTTTCCATGCGAAATCATTACTTCACTGATCGTAACATTACCTCCGGCCACAATGGTGCCGGTTCGTTCATTAATGACAACTCGCGCATCCGTATCGCTCACTACCTGAAGCGTTTCAATTTTTGCTATAAAAGTTACCGCCTGCGCCTGTGTGGATGCTGAGTCCGGAAAATGCAGTTTTACCAGGCCGGGACTCACCGGCTGTGCATAATTTTGTTTTAGTGAATCACTGCTAAACAATGTATTAATTGCCTGCGCTATGCGTTTGGCGGTTGTGAAATCCGGTTTAATCAGATGCAAACCAACCGATTGTTTTAAATCAAAGTCTTGATTGGGCGGATCAATAACCAGATAGCCGCCGGCCGGTACTCTGCCTACAAGAGCATGATTTTTACGCACCTTCTCCCCGCCCTGGGTTTCGATATTAAAACCACCCACAGAAATGGGACCCTGGGCCATTCCGTAATTGACACCCGATGGATCACGCAATGGTGCCATTAACAATACACCGCCTTCGAGACTGGTAGCATCGCCAAGGGAAGATACGGTCACATCAAACTGTGAACCCTTTCGGCTAAAGGCCGGTAATTTGGCTGTTACCATTACAGCCGCCGCATTACGAGTGCGCAATTTTTCGCGGGGGACGGTAATACCAAACCGTTCCAGCATGTTACTGATGGTTTGTACTGTAAAAATAGCACCTCTCCGCGCGCCGGAACGATCACCACTGCCATCCAGGCCGACAACCAGACCATACCCGATAAGTGAGGTTTGGTTGGCATTTTCTACTGATACAATGTCTTTAATCCGTACCTGCCCCATGCTAAACTGCAAAGTAGTAAGTACAAAAAGTAAAACATACCCAAATTTTGAAAAAGGCTTCATTTTAATTTCCAAACCCTATTTATTGAATACAAAATAGCCTGCTCCGGCTGCAACCATGAGTCCGCCTATCAAAAAACTAAATATTTTAGGAAAAGTACCAGGTGCAATAAAACTATCGGTAATACCGCCTTTACGATAATCGATTTTGGCATCGGCAATATGGTAAGAATATATGGTATTATCACTGTTAATATCTCGCGGCCGAATATAGCCTTCCAATTCTAAAACATTATCTTCGCCGTTCACTCCTACCTCGCGTTCCCCTTTAATTTTAAGCATTCCTGATTCGGTTTGTTCAACAATTCGAACAGTCAGCCTACCGGTTAAGCGATCTTTTTGCTGAGCTGCATTATTTCCATCGTATTGGGAGTCATATGTACCGGAGCCGCCAAACATGGGTAAAAAATTGGCAAGATTTCCGGATGAGGCCGCTTCGATTTTAGAATCCGATCTACTGCTACTGTTGTTTTTGAATTCCTGAACGGCATACGCGTTTTCCGCCAGTACCACAGAAAGTACATCACCTACCTGGTGAGCTTTAATATCTGTGTACAAAGAAACAGGATTTTGTGCCTGTAACAGATATAATGGAAGAAAAGTTAGAATTAAAACAGAGTTCAGAAGTTTCATAATTGGTCCTCCTGAGGGATCACAACCAAACCGGGGCCTTCAATTCTCCCGGTTAATCGCTTTTTATTTATCTTATTTTCTAAAGGAATTAGCTCACCTCTGCCACCATCTTCTTTGGCAATTGCAAGAGATTCTACGGTTAAATTACCTTTACGTATTTGTAATTTCACTTCATCGCCTCGGTGAATAAGAGGCACAGAACGAAACATATTCTTTAAAATCCGAGTCCCTTTACGGATAACCCGAATGGCTTCTTGTCCTTGCACATCCGCTTCATCTCTGCACACCAAATCCCAGTCACGCATAATACGTTGCGATTTTAATTGTACGGCCTGAGGCTTAATTAAATGATGTCGTTTAATTTTTTGTTTTGCCACTAAAACCGGATATTCTATAGCTGCTTCCACACTGACCGGTGCCTTTTTAATTAATCGTCCGGCCTGACAGAAACGGACAACAAACGTTTGGTAGCCCAGTTTAACTTCGCCACGCTGTACCAGCACCTCTGTTTGAACTGGTTTCTGCTTTAAATTTTTAATGGCAGGAATACGCATAAAAGAAAGCTCTATGACAGAATCTGGAACATTAAACGTTTGCACATATAAATCCAAAACTTGCTGACGGATTTGTTGGTCAACAGGAATTCCAGCCTGCACCAGGTTAAACAAACAAAAAAAGAAGAAGATTTTTAAGTGTACTGTTTTCATTTTACCGTTTCAGACCATTAGTCATTGCCATTAGTTCATCAGCTGTTTTAACTGCCTTGGAATTAATTTCATATGCACGCTGAGCCACAATCAAATCAATCATTTCCTGCGCTACATCAACATTGGATTTTTCTAAATAACCCTGTTGAACCAACCCCATTCCATCTTCACCCGCATTGGCATAAATCGGTTCCCCTGAAGCTTCCGAAACTACAAATAGATTACCTCCCTTAGCTTCCAGACCTGCCGGATTCATAAACGTAACCATTTCCAATTGACCCAGTTCCTCTGCTTCATTTTTACCATTCACCATCACCGAAACCAAACCATTGGCACTGATGCTAATAGCGCTCACATCCTCTGGCATGGAAATTTCCGGATATACCTTTAAACCGGAATTTGTAACCATGTATCCTTCGGAATTTACTTTAAACGAACCATCCCGGGTATAGGCATAACTACCATCCGGCATTTGCACCTGAAAAAAACCTTTGCCATCAATAGCCAAATCCAATGGATTTCCGGTTTTCTCGATATTCCCTTCGGAAAAAGATCGAAAAGTTGAAATGGGCTTATTTCCCAGCCCAACCTGCAATTTGGTGGGATTTTCATGCCCTTGCCTTCCATCCCGATCACCAGCCTGCATTGTTTCATATAATAAATCCTGAAACTCAATTTTTGATTTTTTATAACCCGTGGTGTTCACATTGGCCAAATTATTGGCAATAACATCCACGTTCAATTGTTGCGCGGTCATACCTAATGCAGCTGTTTTTAAGGCTCTTAACATTTAAATTCCTCCTGTTCAATACCGTCCAACCTGGTCGGCAGCCATACGAAACACATCATCCAATGAGCGAACCATTTTTTGCATGGTTTCGAATTGACGTTGAACTTCGATAAGCTGAATCATTTCATCTGCGGGATTTACATTGGAACCTTCCAGAAAGCCCTGACGAACAGAAAGAGATTCCGGTTCCACTTCCTCGGCATCATCATTGGCGACAAACATATTTTCACCGATTTTCTTAAGTTGATTCTTCTCTTCGAAATCCACAACTTGTAGCCGATCCACTAATTCGTCATCACTGTACACTTCGCCATCTTCCGTTATAGTAATTTGGTCGGGTTTAATATTTTCACCTAAGATAACGACCGGTCCCGTTTCTCCCATCACCGAATATCCGGACTGTGTTTGTAAATAACCATCCGGACTTAATTTAAAATGACCATCCCTGGTATATGCGACTCCATTCTCTGTCTCTACTGTAAAAAAACCTTGCCCGGCCAGAGCTAAATCCAACGGATTAGATGTATTTACTAATTGACCCTGATTAAAATTAACCTGCTGATGTTCACCTTCACGTTGTTTTAGTTCTTTATTAAATGTATCAAAAAATACAAAATCTTTTTTAAAACCAGTGGTATTGATATTAGCAAGATTATTGGCTACAACATTATTGCGGTCCACCTGACCTATCATGGCTTGTTTTAAATTTTGCATATTAATGTGCATGGTTCATCCCTTTTTAACATTCCTTTTCTTTGTTGTTATGCAAACACAGTGCCAGTTACATAAACTGTTTTTCGCGATTATGTATGATATATTTTAAACTCACTTATCTTTTTGTTATTTATGCAGTTATAGCATACTGTTCAACTCACCACTTCAAATAAGAACAACAAATCTTTTAAAGTGGATAAAAGAAACTGGAATTATTTACTTGTTGGCGGAAAATTTTGCCCTTAATTACAAATGGGTATTAATCGATTTGGGTTTTAAGAAATGAGCCTGGCATAAGGTGCTATTTGCTATAAATTGTTGAAAATCTGAAAATGGATTTTAAAAGAAATCCTTAGAATGGGAAAGTACGCTATTGGTGCATCAATTCAATCAAATTTCTTAGTTGATCCCGCTCTCCTCCTTGATCCACCGGAATACGAAGAATAAAATCAAAGCTATTCTGATCATAATTTTTCATGGTAAAATCTCCTCCCAATGAGGTAAGAATAATTTGTACTACTGTTAAATCCAGATGGGATCCAATCAGCGGTTTTTCAGCCGATTCTGTTGGTGGCAAACCTGTATCCGTTTCTACTGAAATCCTATTCGTTAAAACAATTTTAAGCCAGCGCTCTTTCACACTGCGCAGGTCAAACCGAATAGATGGTCCATTGCCCTTTAAATCCTTTTGCAGTCTATGCTCCCACATAAATCGAACCAAAGTAATGAATACTTGCTGTAAACTTATGGGATTGGCTAATACGGAGGGTAATTCTTTTTCCGCATTTATTTCTATATCGGCATCCCTTTCGCGTATTTCATAATCCAATTGGTTTAAAGCATTTTGAATAATTTCTTCGATGCGCACAGGTTTTAAGGATTCATCCTCTGTTAAAAAAGCAAAATTACGTACATTTGTGATTGAGGCAGTCATCGTATCCAGCAGACTTTTGATATCAGAAAAATAACGTTTGGCATTTTCTTTGGTCAGTTTCTCTTTTTCCACTTGCTTTTCCATCAGTTCTAGCATCAGTCGTATAGAGGTCATGGGTTGACTTAGGGTATGGACCATATTAACGGCCAGCTCTCCCAGTTCTTTATAACGATCACGGGAGAGAGCGATTAATTGCTGCTGTTGAATTTCTTTTTCCAGTTCTCTGCGAATAGTGATATCTTTGGCACTGGCAATAATAAACGATACATGCTGCTGTGCATCACGCACTAATCCGAAACTGATAACTACCGGTGTGTTGTAATCTTTGTTTACCAACGAAGTTTCAATTTCACTGAATACACCACGGTAAATATGTTCCAATAGAAGTTCGGGGTTTTCAGAGTCATATAATAGGTCAGTATCAAAATCGGCATTAAGATAGGAATTAAATGGATTACCTAAAACTTCCTTAAGCGTTAAACCCAGCATATCGAGTGCTACCCTGTTTGCATATTCGATCTGACCCTTGGCATTTAAAATAAACAATGCATCCGAAAGATGTTCTAAAATGGTGACGGTTGTACTGTAATCTTTAGCCAGATTCGTTGAATTTTGAAGATCGGAAGTATTCATACCTTAATATCCATTATAGTCTTCGACGCGGAAATCCGATGCATCGAACTCTTTTTATCAATGAAACGTAGTTTTAATTTGGGTCTAACCTGTTGAATCTCAATGTGAATTTCATCAAAACGGTTAAATTTTAATTTTGACTCCATAATTAAATTGTAGCCATAAATACGCAGCAAATAGCGATTATTTCCCAACACCAGAATAATCCGCGTTTTCAGGCGCATCCCTTTACGCAGTTTCCTCAACATTCGGTTGAGGCTTTCATCCTGAACAAACATCAAATTATCCGCATATACAGACATGAGGTTTAATCCAGTTTTGTTCTAATTTCCAATAGGGTTTGGTTCAATATTTGAGAGATTCGTGCTTCGGTTAAATCCAGCACTTTGGCTATATCAGCTAAAGTTAACTCTTCATAATAATAAAGTGCCATTATCAATTTTTTACGTTCAGGCAAATCGTTTATGACTTTTTTTAAATTAAGTTTTAGGTCCTTACGAATGGTGTCTTCTTCGGGAGTCATCTGGTCGTCATCACGTAGGGTATCTATGCGATAAATAAATTCGCCTTCGCTATCGGATACTTTTGTATTAAGAGAGGTTGTGTACACCATCTGGGCCGTGTTGAGTAGTGCATGATACTCGTTTTCACTGATACCTTGCGCCGCACATACTTCGTCCACAGAGGGTTCGTAACCAAGTGACGCGGTTAGTTCTTTAATTGTGTTTTCAAGTGATTTTATTTGTTCATATTTATCGCGGCCTATCATACCTTCTTTGCGAAGGGTATCCACTACTTCACCATAAATTCTTTTATAAGCAAACGACTTGAATGGTGTTCCCATTTGCGGTTTAAATCGTTCTAATGCTTTTAGAAGGCCAAACACACCAGCCTGGTAGAGGTCTTCGGGACTTAATGTAGTAGAATAGGCCATATTAAACCGGCCAACTACATGCTTTACCAAAGGAGCATATGAATGGATTATCCGGTCTTTAAGAACCCGGTTTTCATTTCCCGAAAGTAAAAACTCTTTTACTAAAACCTCACCGTCCATTCCCACACCTTAATGAGTTATTTCTTTTCACTTTCCATCAATTCTTCATTCGGCGTCTTTTCGCTGATCATTAATAACCAGCGTAAAATTTTTAAGCCGATAACGGTTAACAATAACATCAACAAGAACACAATAACGCTGCGGAACAGACTGGTTAAAACCGTTATTCCACTGAGTACATTTATCAAAAAAGTTAATATCGACACTAAATAAGCCAGGCGATAAACAAATTTTTTCATTTTTCCCACTCAAACTGTATTTTTTTATTTTGGAGCATACGTTCAAATAAATTGGCATGCTGACCTTCCACTCCACTGGTATGTAGCACCCGGCGATTCAGCACGCGAATGGCTGTAGTAGACCCCGAATTAGGATGATGTAACACAAAAGGCTTTTGCTGTTTGACTGACCGAATAATTAAATCATCTCTTAACAGAGACCCGCCAAATTGAATTTTACTATCTAAAAATTTTTGAACCATCAGATTCATTTTTTTATACAATATTTCCCCTTCATCCGCAGAATTGACCATATTCGCTGTTAAAAATATGGGTATATCCTTATTCACACTGCATACCACTTTTATTACTGCATAGGCATCCGTTATAGAAGCAGGATCCGGTGTAATCACCAAAACAATTTTTTGTGCACTTAATAAAAAGGAAATAACGTTGCGGGCTATTCCTGCTCCCGTATCCATGATAATGTAATCATAATCATGTTCAAACCGATTAAAAGCACTGGCCAGCTTACGTAAAAATGTATCTTCGGATTCGATAATATCTAATGAAGCGGATGACGCCGGCAAAATATCAATATTACCCGGACCCTGAACGACCACATCGCTTAATTCAACACCATCTTTCAGTACATCGGCTAGTGTAAGCCGGCTTCGCGTACCCAGCATCAAATCAATATTCCCCAAATGAATATCCGCATCCATGAGCAGCACTTTGCGATTCATTTGCTGCAGATTAATAGCCATATTCACACTTACGGTGGATTTCCCAACTCCCCCTTTACCACTGGTTACGGCAATTACTTCATATTGTTTTCCGTTTGTCTGGCCCTGATTTTTAGGTATAAGACTGTTGCCGAATTTTTGCAGCATAGCTACGCCCGATTCCCTTCAAATATTTTATCCAATACGTAATCTGCCTGAGGTAATTGGGTATCAATAAAAATTCGTTTACCATCACCAATAGCCGCTATCGGCAGATTGAGTTCATTTGCGATAGAAAAAGCTTTCCCCGGCTGTGCTGTTTCGTCAAACTTAGTTAAAACAATAGCCGAAGGTTTAAGCAACATATAAAGTGCTGCCGAAAGGTAAAGGTCTTTTAAATCGGAATTCATTGATAGTACTAAAAATACATCATTGGGTTTAACAGCTTTCATATATTCTTCCAAACGGGACAGATAATTGGGCGCAAAGGGACTTTGGCCGGGTGTATCCACTAAAACAACTTCATCTTTTACGGTTTCCATAACCGATTTGAGTTCATCCACCCGTTTCTTTTCCAGAACTGTGGTACCATTCATTTTGGAAAATGCTTTAAGCGCTTCCGACGGCCCGTATAAATCAGTAGAAACGATCAGCACATCGCGTTTTCCGAATATTTCCTGATGCGCAGCTAGTTTCATAGCTGATGTGGTTTTACCAACCCCTGTTGCCCCGACCAGCAGGATTACCCTTTTATTATTGTTTCCGGTAATTTTTTTAAAATTATAGGGATTGAACATCCGATGTAGTTCGGTCTTTACCAGATTTACAATTTCAGCCTTGCCCGCCTCGGCACCATTTTCACTCATTTGATAGGCACGCTTTACCACTTTGGAAGCCAGCTTTTCATCCACGCCCTTTTCGGTTAGGTCGTCTTTCACATCACTGTAAAAAGCCGGTAATCCGTCTTCAGGTTCTTGTACTTTTTGCTCACTAAGCTGACTGATTTGGTCACGGAGTTCCGCCAATTCGCTTAAAATTTGTTTTTCCTGATTAAGTTCTTTGGGTTTTTTCGCCAAAATATCCTGAATCATTTGGTTAAAATGGTCTTTTTTAGGCGGTGTTGCAGGTTGTCGCGCAGACGTTGTTGTTTTGGATTGCCCATATACTTCGTTTATACTGGGTGGCGTCCAGGGCTTTGGGGTTTTGGACGGTCGTTCATCTACCGATACCGTTACCTGTACCAACTTACGCCCGGATTTGGTACGCCCGGCAGAAATTTCTTTGGATTCCAGTAAAATAATATTATCACCGAATTCTTGTTTGGCTTTTACAATGGCTTCGGGCAGAGAACTGCCACTAAATGTTTTAACTTTCATTGGGATAACTCACAATTCCTACTGATTTAAGTTCTGTATCCGAAGTCAACTCGGAATAAGAAATAACAAAGACATTTGGGAAAACTGATTCAATAAATCTGCGTACTGCTCGCCGTATTTGTGGTGATACGAGCAAAGCCGGTCTAACTCCTAAATTGGACATTTCTTCCACCAATTCGGCGATATTTTCAAACAAAGTGTTTACCTGCCTGGGAGAAAAACCCAGGTTTTGTAAATGGACACTCCCTTCTTTCATCATATTTAAAACATGATCTTCCAGTTTGGGCTCTAACATAGCTACAGTTACCTGTCCGTTTTCGCTTTTCAACATAGCGGTAATGGTTTCTACAAGTGCAGTTCTAGCATATTCGGTTAATACGTCCGCATCCTTAGTAAAAGCTGCATAATCTGCAACAGTTTCTAAAATGGTAACCAAATTCCGGATAGGTATTCTTTCTTTTAGTAAATTTCTCAGAACGCTTCGAATGGTACCTAAACTGACTAAGTCGGGAACTAAGCCATCTACCAGTGCCTCATGGGTTTCTTTTAAATGTTCAAGCATACGCTGAGTTTCCTGGCGATCCAAGAGCTTGTAACTGTTACTTTTAAGTACTTCCATCAAATGGGTTGCAATTACAGCCGGAGCTTCTACAACCGTATTTCCTGCAACTTCTGCTTTTTCTCGTTCCCGATCACTTACCCAAACAGCGGGCAGCCCGAATGTGGGTTCGGTCATGCGTACCCCTTTTAATTCCAAACTATCATCCGGATTAACAACCATATAATGATCCATCATTACCTGGCCCTGAGCAATTTCCACTCCATAAATTTTAAATACATAATCATTTGCGTTCAGTTGGATATTATCACGAATACGGATGGGAGGCACCAGCACGCCCATTTCAATGGCAATACTCTTACGAATAGTGGTTATACGGTTTAATAAATTACCACCCTGGCTGGCATCCACCATAGGGATAAGTCCGTACCCCAGTTCAATTTCGAAGGCATCGGGATGCAAGAACTCTTCAATTCGTTCAACAGGTTCCACTTCTTCTACTTCATCAGCTTCTGCTTCTCGTTCAAGTTCTTCTACTTGTAAGCGGGAAATTTGCCGGCCTACTATAGCCATACCAACAGCCATGACGGTAAACGGGATAAAAGGCAACCCAGGCATTATACCTAATAAACCGACCACTCCGGAAGCAGAATATATGGCCTTGGGTTGGGCAATGAGTTGGTTGGCTATTTGAAGGCCCATTGGCGTACCAGAAGAAGCACGAGTAATAACAATACCAGCAGCCACAGAAATAACCAGAGCCGGGATTTGCGCAACAAGACCATCACCAATGGTTAATAATGAATAGGTAGTAGCGGCATCACCTGCCGACATACCATGCTGAACCATTCCAATTATCAGTCCACCAATAATATTAATGGCTGTAATCAACAAACCGGCAATGGCATCACCACGCACAAACTTACTGGCACCATCCATTGCTCCGTAGAAATCGGCTTCTTTGGAAATGGCATCGCGACGCGCCTGAGCTTCCAAATCATCAATTAAACCGGCATTTAAATCCGCATCAATCGACATCTGCTTACCCGGCATGGCATCCAAAGTAAAGCGAGCAGATACTTCAGCAATTCGTGTGGCACCCTTCGTAATTACGACAAAATTAATTATTACTAAAATGATAAAGATAACCCCACCAACCACATAATTGCCTGAAACCACGAAAGAACCAAATGCTTCAATGATTTCTCCGGCATATCCCTGGCCCAAAATCAATCGCGTAGAAGCAATATTCAATGAAAGACGGAATAATGTTAAGATTAATAACAGACCCGGAAATACGGAGAAATCCATGGGACGCAGAATAAACAATGTGACAAATAAAACAACCAAAGCACTGGTAATATTCATTACTAAAAGCATATCCAGAAGGAAGCTTGGCATGGGTAAAATCATAACGCCCAAAATCACAACAATTGCAGCAGTCAGGATAAATCCACTGTTGCGCCCTATATTATTTAATTTTTGGCTCTGATCAGCCATTTATGCCTCCGAGCTTAGGCATTTTACCTTTGTTTGCCTGGTAAATTTTACTTAGAATTTCGGCAACAGCCTGGTAAAATGCAGCTGGTATTTCCATTCCCACTTCACAGGTTGCAAACAAGCCACGGGCCAAGGGTTTATTTTCGATAACAGGGATATTATTTTCCCGAGCAATTTTTTTAATGCGTTCAGCTATTTTTTCTTTACCCATGGCTATAATTTTAGGGGCATCTGCGCTGGATTCCGGTTCATACTTAAGAGCGACTGCAATATGAGTAGGGTTGGTAACGACCACACTAGCTTCCGGAATTGCCTGAAACATACGCTGCATGGCCTGTTTCATTTGTTCGCTTTTAATACGTTTTTTGATTTCCGGATTACCAAGATCTTGTTTATTCTCTTCCTTAACTTCTTCTTTGGTCATTTTTAATTCTTTTTCATGCTTATATTTTTGAAATGCATAATCGGCAATAGCCATTACGAGTAAAGCAAGACTAATTTTAAACGTTAATTCCATGAGAATGGATACCAGAATCGTCATAATTTCCGAAGCTGTTTTGGTTGCCAAATTCAAAAAGGTTGTTGAATATTTATCGATCACGAGATAGCTAATAAAAGCTAAAATGGCGATTTTAAAAACCCCTTTAAGCAATTCAACAATAGAACGACTCGAAAATTTTGCTTTTAAACCGGATGCCGGATTGATTCGTTTAAAATCGGGTATCATTGCTTTTTTGGCTATCATAAAACCGACTTGACCAATATTTGAAGCCAGGGCGGCAAACATAATTAACAGCATGAATGGTAAAGCCAACATTGCCATAATCTTCATAAACCCGAATAATTGACCAGGTAGTGATTCTACTGTTATTTGCATCAGAGATGACTCGTGATAAGTATTGATAAAAAACTGACGAATCGTTACACCAAACAAACCGGAAGTTGCTTTAAAAGCCAGCATAGCCGCAATTAACACGGCAACCGCATTTAGTTCCGTGCTTTTTGCAACGTTTCCTTTATCTTTTGCCTCTTCCCTACGCCTGCCAGTAGGTTGCTCGGTTTTTTCCTGACCGCTATCCTCAGCCATTTAAATTCCTTTTAATATTCCAGTCACAAAAGTTTGTAATTCTGAATTCACATAAGAGAATAAACTTTGGAATATATTTAATGATAAAATCAGTAAAAAAATACCAACACCAATTTTAAGTGGTAAACTAATAAAAAATATATTCAGTTGTGGCATCACTCGGGCCATAAATGCAAACGCAACATCAACCGTCAATAAAAAGACCATTAGAGGCGCACCGAATTTTAGAGCCAAATCAAACATTAAAGAGCCACCATGAATCAAATCTCTTCCTACAACCGGATGGAACATGGCGGTTCCCACCGGAATAAGTGTAAAATTTTTAAATATTACTGCGATTAAAAAATAATGACTATTCGTTACCAGAAAAAAAGTAATGATAACCAAAAACCAAAAATTACTAATTATAGGTTGCTGTTGCTGATTGCTGGGATCTAAAACACTTATCACTGCAAAACCAATTTGTACTCCCACATATGCACCAGCAATTGTAAATCCTTCAAAGATCATCCGGGCCCCATAGCCAATAATCAGGCCCAATAAAACTTCGCGTATGATATCGATGGCAAATAATAACCAGGAAGTGTAAGCAATTGGATTTTGGCTGAGTATCATTGGTGCGATAATTCCTGTTATAAGCGCAACGAGTAAAACACGAAGCTTACCGTTTACGGTTGAATAACCAAAAATGGGCATGCTGACAATCATTGCCGAAAGTCGAGCAAAGATGAGCAAATAAAGGGGCAAATATTGTTTTATTTGATCAATAAATTCAAACATCTAATGAACCGCCACTAACACGATTTGGTTAAATATTTCCAACATAAAGCCCATCATCAATTCTAAAAACCAAGGTAAAAGCAAAAAAATGACTAAAAATACTAAAATTATTTTAGGCACAAAGGTGAGTGTCATTTCATTAATTTGTGTCGTTGCCTGAAAAACACCAATCAATAAACCAACAATTAATCCTGTACCCAGAACTGGCAATAAAATATAAAAAGCGGTTGTGAGCGCCTCTCGGCCAATGTAAATAACAAAATCGGTTGTCATTTAAAATCCCCGAATTAATGATTCTACTATGAGATACCAGCCGTCTACCAAGACAAACAGGAGTAATTTAAACGGCATGGCAATCATAACAGGTGGGAGCATCATCATACCCATAGAAAGTAAAACACTTCCGACTACCATATCTATTAGTAACATAGGCAGATATAATAAAAAGCCAATCTGGAAAGCCGTTTTAAGTTCACTAATAATAAAAGCCGGAATCAAAGAGGAAATAGGAATATCTTTTATTGTTTTAGGTTTTTCTCCACCCTGTAAATTAATGAATAATTTTATATCTTTTTCACGTGTTTGTTTCAACATGAATGCTTTTAAGGGTTTCATCGCCCTATCCAAAGCCTCTTCTTGATTTATTTCTTTTTTTAAATAAGGCTGTAAAGCATTATCATTGATTTTGGTAATCACAGGTTTCATTATGAAAAAGGTCAGAAAGAGCGCTAAACCCACTAAGATTTGATTAGTGGGAACAGTTTGTGTGGCCAGACTCTGACGCAAAAAATGAAAAACAATAATGATTCGGGTAAATGAAGTCATCATTATCAAAATAGAAGGCGCGAGACTTAAGACCGTAATTAAAAATAATAGTTGAAGGGTCGGTACAAATTCTGTGGGGTTATTTGTTTTATCCAGACCGATTGTCAGCTTGGGAAGTGCCGTCTGTGCAGAAAGTAATTGTGGTATAGCCACAACAACGATAAATAAAATTATGGGAAAACTAAGTTTGAATCTTTTCAAAATATCCCTCATCACGCCTAAAATTTTTATTTTATTAGTGATATGACAAATTTTGTGCCAGTATTTCAAAATAGGATAAACATAGAGTATGAGAGGGCTTGCAAGATGGAATTGAGTTCTTATATTCCAAAAGTGAGGAAAAATTAGTGTGGAAGGGGAAAATATTTCCCCTTATTGTTTTGATCGCATTTTATTAAATAAAGCGCCGAAATTGGGTGGGGATATTTTAAGCGGGATTTCACTAACATCACCTTCTGAAACCGGACCCAATTCTGCAATTAATTGTACCGAATGATCTGTCACCCCCAGTGCATATTTTTTATCTTCTATCGAAACAACCATTACCGATTGTTTTGGGCCCAGATTTTGACGGGATAAAATCATGATTTTGCTTTTAGAATTAATAACCGGTTTTCCGCTTAATTTTTTATATATATACATGATAACAATAAATATAAGCAGTAAAATTGCAGTTATCAGAAACACTTTGTAAAAACTACCAGAAACATCCGGAATTTGAGATGTATGCGTATATAAAGAATCCGAAGCCATGGTGCGGCTACTATCCCCGGAATTCCCAAAGGCCAATAAAGTTTTATGCATTAAAAAAACACAATAGATGGATAATAACCGAAAAGAATGTTTCATTTTTATCCTAAACTTTTGATTCTTTCTTTGGGACTTAATAGTTGCGTGAGACGGATACCAAATTTATCATCAATAACAACAACTTCTCCTTCAGCAAATTTTCGTCCATTAATAAGAATATCCAACGGTTCTCCAGCCGATTTTTCTAATTCAATTATAGAACCTTTACCCAGTTTCAATAATTCAGAGACCATAATGCTTTTACGGTCCAGTTCTACGGTTACTTCCAAATCCACATCCAATAGCATATCTACATTACGGGATGAACCCAAATCAGATCCTGATCCGGATAAATTTCCGAATTCGGCAGGTTGAACAGTAACCGGTTCCATTTCTGATGTTTCCATATCATCACCACCTTCATTCCGTTGAGCTGTTTGCCCAGTTGTATTATTTGTTGCGGGTACCGGCCAGCTATAACATGATACATTAAACTGTTTATCGTCCGCAAAAACCGAATACATGGCATGCATGGCAGAAGCACCAGCAGATAGATCTGTAAGTTCTTCAGCAGAGTTAACAATTTTTAAATCTACATCCGACAGGGTATAATTAGCCTGATCATCAGCAACTGAAATTTTGATTTGACCAAAAACCTGATCCAAAGCTTCTTTTATACCTTCCAAATGCTCATCCGTCACTTCAGCACTCGGTTCATCGGCAATCATCCAGGCATAAAATTGTGTTACAAAACCTGTATCCAGAATAATCAAATGGTTAGTAATGCCTCCGGTTACAAACTGAAGTTTCACGGAGGGAAATCCTGTATTTTGCAACGATTCTGTTAAATTAGGTTCTTCCCGGACTTCTTTATCCAATTTAAGTTCTTTTTGCAGAAGCTGATCTAAAGCATTTTTTACAACAGGTTCCAATTCCTGCTGGTGCTGCAAAAAATTGTTTTTAAAATCTGAAAAAGCCATATTAACCTTCCTTTTCCACTACATCTAAAATTCTGGCAGCATATCGCCTACCGCGAATTCCGGCCACGGCATTGAAAACATGTTTTTTATGAGCATATATTTCCAGTGGTTCATTGGTTCTGTTATTTAATTTAATCACATCTCCGGATTTAAGTTCTAAAAAATCTTTTACACTGATATTACTGGTACCTAAGATTGTACGTAACATAACTTGTGTTTGGCTCAAATTATATTCAACAAGAGCCCGTTCTTCTTCTGTTGATTCTTTAGAACCAAATAAGATCTTTTCCTGAACCTCAGGTGTGGACAAAATATTTGAAATCCACAAATATGGATAACAAATATTCATTAAAGAAGAAGTCCCATGGATTTTAACTTCCATAGAAACAACAACTACGGGTTCCGATGATGATACGATTTGTACAAATTCGGGATTACTTTCAAAGCGTTTTATATCTGTCCGGAACGAAGCAACATTACCCCAGTTCTTCGATATTTCAAAAGCAATCCGGTCCACAACTCTTCGCATCACTCTTTGTTCAATAATGGAAATGGGCCGGATTTCATTTACCAAGCTACCCTGCCCACCAAATAATCGTTCAACAATAAAGATGGATAACTGAGGATTAATTTCCAGTACAAATTGAGATGTTGGGTGATCTGCTTCACAAACATAAATACTGCTTGGAGGCGCAATAGACATCACAAATTCGGAATACATTATCTGATCAATTGCCAGAAGATTTATTTCCACAATCATACGTAATTGCGCTGAAAGAAATACACCAAAATTTCGGCACAACCCTTCGTGAATAGTCTCAAGAAGACGCAATTGTTCCTTCGAAACCAAATTCGGATGCTTAAAATCATATAAAGCAACTTTTTGCTTTGGTTCTATTTCACCACTTTCTTCTGTATCTGCAGACACATTCGAAAGAAGCGCATCAATTTCTTCCTGTGAAAGTATTTTCGCCATTGGCTGCTCGAACCTCTATTCTAATACATACCTGGTAAAGAAAATATTTGTAATTGCATTTTCTTTTTTAAGGATTTTATTAACAATTCTTTTCATTTCGGCGCGTATTTTTTCCATCTCTTCTTCTTGGGTTAGCTGCATAACCGTTTTAGTACGTAAAAATTGTATGAAATGATCAATAATTATCGGTTCTAAAGTAGTAATTTCTTTATCCAGCTCCGGTTCCTGATATTCCAATGCAACCTCAAACACGGCAAACCGGCGTCCCAAAGATCCTTTCGGATTGACAGTAATATTCGAAATCTTATATATAAGACCAATGGCTGGTTTGTCATCGGTTGCTTCTTTAGTTTCAGCGGCTTGTTCTTGTGCGGCACCTGTCATTTCCTGATATTTGGGAAATATGACAAACATAACTAAAGCGATAGACACAAGTAAAAGAACCACTCCAATGATGAGTATTACCATGGTCTTGCTTTTCTTTGTTACCGGAACTGCTTCCTTTTTCTCTTCAGCCATTTTTGATCCTCATTATTAATCATTCCACTTAATAAAAATTTCGACACGTCTGTTTTTTGCTCTGTTCTCCCGAGTTGTATTGGGCAATAATGGACGATACTCACCATGGCCAACTGCTGCAAGCTGTGCGGCATTTATTCCCTCTGCCTGATGAAAATAACGAACCACACTCATGGCTCTGGCCGTTGAAAGTTCCCAATTGGATGGGTATTTTTTAGTATGGATCGGTATATTATCCGTATGCCCTTCCACATAAACTTCCGTATTTTCACCTTCTATCATATCAGCTATTTCTTTAAGAATCGGAAAAGCCGTAGATTTTATATTTGCGCTGCCACTGGCAAAAAGGAGTTTACTTCCTAAGCGTATATGCACTCCTCCATCCGTAATTTCAATCTGAACTTTATCCGCCAGATTTTTCTTTACAATTTCAGCTTCTAATTCTTCAGCCTTTTTGGTAATATCCGTTCGCCTGGTTGTCATCTTCTCATTAAAATGCACTCTTTGCGAAGGAACGGCACTTCCCATTTCGGGCATAATTCCCAAGGCACCTTTCATAGAACTCATAGCACCTTTAAATTTTTCCAGTTCAATGGTCGAAAACGATAAAATTAATATAAAAAACACCATGAGCAAGGTAACCATGTCACTAAAAGTCGTTAACCAAAACGGTGCAGATGGCTCTTCTATTTTGGGCGCTTCTTTTTTAGCCACTATGCATTACCCTCATCAAGTTGTTTACGATCTTTAGGTGCAAGAAAATTTGAAAGCTTACGATGAATCGTATTTGGATGTTCACCAAACTGAATTGCCAATACTCCTTCAATAATCATTTCTTTCATGATGGTTTCGGTTCCGGAATTTGCCTGCAGTTTTCCGGCCAAAGGTAAAAATATCAAATTAGCAAACACAGAACCATAAAAAGTGGTAATTAATGCCACCGCCATACCACCACCAATTTTGGATGGATCATCCAGTTTAGAAAGCATCTGGACCAACCCCATCAAAGTTCCGATCATACCAAAAGCAGGGGCGTAAGTACCAAAAGCATTTAAAATTTGGGCTCCTTTGGCATGACGGCTTTGTGTATACGAAAGTTCTGTTTCCATGACTGCACGAATCAGTTCCGGTTCGGTGCCGTCCACCACCATTTCCATCCCTCCGCGTAAAAAAGAATCCGTAATTTCATTGACATCCTTATCAATGGCCAGCAATCCTTCCTTTCTGGCCTTTTTAGATAAAGCCACAATTTGTTCGATCATTGCCGCCCCATCTGCCGGGTCAGAGAAAAAGGCCTTACGGATAATGCCCACAACCCCCAACACCTCTTTTAAGGTAAAACTAATTAGTGTGGACGCAATCATACCACCGCCCACTATAAGCAAAGACGGAATATGAAAAAACATTTCCGCACCCTGGCCGGTGGCAATGGTAAATACAATTAATCCGCTTCCGATTACAATTCCAATAATGGTTGCCAGATCCAATTTTTAACTCCCGAATTATTTATGAATCGGAAGCCGGATAATCCGGCTTCCGAAAGACAACTAATTAACGTTTAAGTGCCATCAGATCACTTAACATTTGATCCGCGGTGGTTATGATTTTTGCACTAGCCTGAAATCCACGCTGAGTAGTAATCATATCCGTGAACTCTTTTGAAAGATCAACATTGGACATTTCTAATGCACCTGATATGATACTGGTTTCATCACCCTCTTTTAAGCTCACAACTTCCACATCTCCCGATGCAAGGCTTTCCTGATACAATCCATCTCCAAGATCACTTAAGCCCCCATTATTTGAAAAACGAGCCAGACTAATCCTTGCGATGGAATCAATTTCACCATTGGTAAAAGAGCCTGAAATAACACCATCATGACCGATTGTCAGTCCTACCAAATTCCCCGTAGATCGGCCATCCTGTTCACGCACATTTAATGTGGACAGCGAATCAAATTGGGTAATGCCCGAATAGTTTTCGCTGGACTCTGCATGTAAAGTGATAGCCATCGGATTCGCCCCATCACCCGGATCCAAGCTTAATTGATTTACACCACCATCAAACAAGAAGGATTGCATGACACCAGCATCATCAAATGTAACGGATCCTGTATTACCGCTGGTAATGGTCTCATTTCCGTCAGTTGAGGCTGTCCAGGTCCATTTTCCATCTGTAGTGGTTTTGACAAAATCCAGAATCACGTTATGAGCACTTCCCAAACTATCATAAACGATTACTGAAGTACGGGCTTTACCAGTTTCTCCCGGTGTAGAATTAACAAAATTCGGAAAATTTATGGATCCCGCGTTAGTAGCGCCGTTTGTTAAACTAATGGTACTCTTGCTATCCCCGGCTTCATTGTCTGTTAATACAATCTTCCCGTCAGAAAGTGTTGCGGTAGAGTTTGAATAAGCTGCGTTAATGGCATCCAATAATTGCTGCACCGTATCTCCTGCTGCATACGTATAAGTCGAACTCACTGTGGTACCATCCGGTTCAGTTCCGTCAATAACAATGGTATCACCCGCTACCAATGGTGTCGACACTTGTTCCAAATTGTTTAGCAGAGTCGCCGCGGTTGCATTGGCTCCCGATTCAGTTAATGCGCTTCCCATTGTCCATACTTCGGTTGTTGTTTCGAGTCCGGCATTCAAATTTCCGGTAAACCAGACATTGTCGGTTTCTTTTGCCTCAGACACCATATTCGGATCAATTACGATATCACTTAAATTTCCGGCACCATAACCTATACGATCATTTTCGTCATTTACCATCCAACCTTGAACAGAAAGTCCGCGTTGATTAACTAATTTTCCGTCTGCATTAAAGAAAAATTGCCCTGCGCGTGTGTACAAATTACCTGTTGAACTTTTAACAACAAAAAAACCGTCTCCTTCCAGGGCCATATCGGTTTTAATACCGGTATTTTCCAAATTACCTTGAGAAAACATATTTTCTATTGATGCAGTCTTCATTCCCAAACCTACTTGCATGGGATTTATATAACCTGAACCACGACCCGGTGTAGCATTTGCCAGGGTTTGATTTAACGCTTCGGAAAAATTAATTCGCCCACCTTTGTAACCGACAGTGTTGATATTAGCTATATTGTTGCCAATAATATCCATCTTCATCTGGTGGTTGATTAAACCTGATACGCCTGAATATAAAGATCTTAACATTTTATTACCCTCCAAAATTTATCCGCGTCAATCAGTCGGCGGATTGAGGGCCTCCCAAAAGGGTCCGGCCCATTACGTGTTTAGTTAAACAATTGCCAAACTATCAATATTTGTAAATACATTAGCCATGCTTGTAGCTTTATCCACTGCTGTAACAACGGTTCGGTTCTTAACACTCACAACAAAAGCTGTGTCATCCATAAGAATAACTGAATTGCGTGAGCCCTTTTCGCTCAATTGTTGCAACCCAAGATTAATGCGTTGCATTTCCGGCATCCCGATATGTAGATTGCGTTCTTCGAGACGGTTTAGAGCATGTGCAGAAAACTTTACATGGGCAGATTGCTTGACCTGCTCCTGTAAAACATCGGCAAAGGTTTTTACCGATCCGGTAGATTGGGCTTGCAGTTTACCGGCTTTCTGCGTTTGAACTTTCCGTGTGGGTTGTAGCGGAATCAGCCTTTGACTGACCTGAAGTTCTGCCACTTTCATGGTGTTACTCCTATCCTATTTCCAGAACATCACCCAAAGATATTTCACGGCCGTTAACAATTAAAACGGCTTTTCCTTCGGCATAACGTACGGAAGATACGATTCCTTTGGTTAATTCCTGTACTTGTACCTCATCATCACCATTCTTGGCAGTTACTTCAAAACGATAATTTCCACCGCTTACCGGCACGCCATCCTGATCTAATCCATCCCAGGTAATAGACTGTGCCCCTGAAGTCATGCCTCCATGATCTATGGTACGGACTAAGTTTCCGGACTCATCGTAAATTTTTACATTAACTTCGGCAGCATTGTCTTGCAAAATGAAATTAACGGAAGGAGTCTCACCGGATACTAAGGTTACCGTGTTTCCGACAGAACTTACTTCTTTACCGATAAATCCTGCAGCCATACTATTATTGAGTGATGAGGACAACATAGCATCCAGGTCCATTCCGTCCTTCAGGTTGCTGTTTATATCCGTCAGCTGTTCCAATGAACTGAATTGTGCCAGTTGAGCGGCAAAATCTTCCTGTTGCATGGGTGACAACGGATCCTGATTTTGTAATTGGGCAACTAAAAGCTGAAGAAATTCTGCTTTTCCCATATCTGCTGTAGCTGGATTGCTAAGCATTTGTGATGCCTGTGCCGTTGATGTTGTCGCACTTATTTGACCTGTTTCCATTTTGTTCTCCTAAGCAATTACTTCGATTGTGTTATAGCCATAATTACGTTTGGTTACGGTGGATTTGTCTGCTTCATGCTGCACCTCCTTGGTTTCTTTGTTTTTATGACGAGTACCTTGTTTATTATGAGGGGCTGTTTGCCCTGCTTTATTTCCAAATTGACTAACTTGCACGGTTAAACTTGCCAGCTCTATTCCCCTGGCATTTAAATTTTGCTGTAACTGGGGAACTGCTTTTTGTAATTCGTGTTGGGTTGATTCATTTTCCACAAGAATTTTAATCTGCTTATGGCCGCTCTTCTCCTCAAACTGAATTTCCATCTTACCTGCAGGACTGCTCTCTATACGAAAAGTGGTATTACTTTTTGTTGACTTCCGAACCGAATTAAACTTATCAATCATTTCCTGTAAGCGGGTTGCAAGTGGTTGAAATTTAGGATTCAAAACCGGACTTTTTATAGATCCAGCCTGGTGGGCTGGTTGATTCAATGTAGATGAAATATTCTGTCTTGAATCATTTTTTACAGTTTCAGAATCCATAGATTCAGCTTTTATATTATCCCCCTCTGCTTTCTGATTAACACCAGAATTGTCGGCTTTTTTATATTTCACCGGATCTTGTTCAAGTGGATGAGTCGATTTATTAGTGATTAGTGGTTTAGAATCCTGTAAATCCGATTTTAACTGAACAGTTTGGTTGTGCTTACTAACTTTTATCTTTCCCTTTTCAATGTTCCGACGAACCTGTTGCGTACTCACTATTTGTTCACGATTCGGTTCTGTTTTTGATTGGGGTGAAGTTTCAGTTTTTGGCTTGCCAGATTGGATTTCCCTTTGTGCAAAA
>JANTHG010000018.1 GCA_024762535.1 Calditrichaceae bacterium | reverse complement strand
TTTAAAATTATTTGAAGTAATTGACTTAATGGATAAAAAAAAGTCCCGCTAACAATAATTACAAGAATTCCAATTTTGAAAGAAAGAAAATCCCAACTCATTCCGGCTAATATCCAAAAAAAACCTTCAATTAGTAAGATGGAAAAACCGCCCAAATAGGATTGTCTAATTTCTGTATGATAGTCCATTTTATTTACTTTCCTTTTATGCCCTACAACGGTTGGGCTATGCGTAGTGTGGGGGTGAAATGATTAACTTTCACTTTTCTACTAATTCTATATAATCACCTGAGCTTAAAATTGTATCGTAAAGGCTAACGTCTTCTCCTTCATGTTTATTTATACCAATGTATTCTAAACTTGCATCTTCAAATCTTTTGAATTTATATACTGTATCATTCATAAGAGTAGTGTTAAATACTCAAAGACTCACAAGTAATTCAAAATCTTTTACATCTAATGCTGTTACTTTTTTAAAGAGACCTGGTTAAAGTTGAGTAATTACATCTTTTAAACTACGTTCTCGGTAATCAGTTAAATACATAAATACAGGTATTCTTGTTGCAAACTTGATAAGTTTATCCTGAATTTTCTTTCTTAAACTTTTATACTCTTTTTCTTCGTCTGAAAGTTCTATCTTTTCTTTTTTAGAAAGTCTTTCATCATTGGCTTCTTTTTTAGCTTTTTTTACAGATTCTGACTTGTTTATTATTGTTTTGCTTCCGGACGCTGTGGAAAAAATCCTTTTACTCATCGATATTATCCAATAATCTGTTTAATTCTTTGATCAATTTTTCTTTTTCGGGCAAATAGAGTTGGTATTTGCTGACAAATAGCTGATTGCTTATATTTTGAGTTGCATATTCAACCAATATGTGGTCTTTGTAGGCTCCAAGAACTATCCCTATTGGTTCATTATCTCCTTCAACATTCTCTTCATTTTTAAAATAATTGAGATAAAGATTCATTTGACCAATGTCATAATGCTCTATCTCACCTCGTTTTAAATCAATAAGCACAAAGCATTTTAATATTCTGTGATAAAAAACCAAATCAACAAAGAAATGGCGCGAACCAATATTGATTTTATACTGCCTGCCGATAAAAGCAAACCCCTTGCCCAGTTCTAAAAGAAATTTTTCAAGATTACTGATTAATTTTTCTTCAAGTTCACCTTCTAAATATCTTGTATCCTGTTCAATTCCAAGAAATTCAAAAACAAATGGGTCTTTTACTATATCTTTTGCCTCTGTTATGTTTTGACCTGCTTTTGACAACTCTAAAACACCTTTTTTATCTTTACTTAAAGACAAACGGTGAAAAAGCATACTTTTCATTTGTCGCTTTAACTCACGGACACTCCAGTTTTCTTTTTCACATTGCTTAAGATAAAAATTTATCTCCAGCTTGTCATCTGCTTTTAAAATCTCAAAATAGTGACTCCAAGTTAATTTGTGAGACAGTGTCTCACTTTTTGAAAAATAGATATAAAACTTCCGCATATATGTGAGGTTTGAACGGCTAAAACCCTTGCCATACTCTAAGGTTAAATCTTTTGATAATTTGGTTAAAAGCTCTTTACCATATTCTGCTTTTTGATTTCCTTTTTGTTCATACTCTACTATGTATTTGCCCACATGCCAATAGGTTTGAACCAATATATAATTGACAGAAGAGAGAGCTTTTTTTCTACCTTCTGATAGAAGTGATTTTATCTGGTCTTTTAGGGTTTGGTAGTTGCTTGTGTTAATATCAGTCATAGTCAATTCCATTGGTCTAATATTACTGCCAGCGAATTTCTATTTGATAAGGACGTGCATCGAAATACAACCAGCAATCCGAATTTTCAGCCAAAGAACCGTCACTGCCGCGAGTCCGGGACTCCATAACGACTTAAATTATCACCGGCAGTTCAAAATCCCTTTGCGCTTTTTTGTTGTTTGCTCAGCTCATTCAGTTCGCGGCGTAAGCGCATTAATTCCTGATTGTGGTGCAACAAAGCTTCACCGGAATCCGCTTCCTCTTTTATAAGAGCGCTGATTTCACGTGCGCGTTTTTCCAATTGATACCGTTTCAGCTGAAAAATACAATCCCGTGCAAATTTGGCGTCATCCCCAAAAGACATTACAGCCAAAGCGCTAATGGTTTGCGCCAGCTCCGGTTCGTCTTCAAAACGGTCGGGCAGTCCGGCTGCATCTAATTGGCCGGTTTCTTCGCATTCCTGTGCGATAAATTCGAAGAGTCGTTCAAATATTTCATTTTCAAACAGGTCTAAAGTAACCTTGTTCAGTAACTCATGACGCAGGGGAGGCGGGCTGTTCAGCAGCAAAGCGATGATGCCTTCTTCTGCTTTATACATACCGGCCTGAACCTTTTTAGGTGGTGTCGCTTCCTCTTGGGGTTGAGCTTCGCTTTGTTGCTGTTTTAAGTCGGCCTGCCGCGCAGCCTGTTTGCGCGCCTGGCGTTTATAGCGGTTAAACTGCTCGATGAGCATGCTTTCATTAATTTGCAAACGCTCGGATATCTGATGCAAATAGAGCCCGGTTTTAACCTGGTTGGGCAGTTGGGTGAGCTGGTTTAAAATTTCCTGAATAAAAGCTTCTTTTTCTTCGAGGGCAGGGTTCTCGTTTAAAGTAAAAAAATAGGAAATCTGAAATTCCAAAGGTGAAAGCTGCTTTTTAATCAGCTCTTCAAAGACGCCTGTTCCCTGATTTAATATAAAGGTGTCCGGGTCTTCACCATCCGGCATGGGCACGATAAAGGCGTTTAATCCTGTTTTCTCGATAATCCCGGCGCTGCGGATGGCTGCTTTGCGTCCTGCGTCGTCACCGTCATAGGCTACGTAAACATTTCGGGTGTAGCGTCGCAGCAGTTTGGCCTGCTGCTCGGTAAGCGCAGTGCCGCTGCTGGCTACTACATTGCGAATTCCGCTGTTTACCAGACGCAACAAATCAAAATAGCCTTCAACCAGAAGGGCATAACCGGCTTCGCGGATTGCTGAAATACCCTGGTGCAGTCCATAAAGGATGGAACCCTTGTAGTACACCGGACTTTCCGGACTGTTCAGATACTTTGGCTGCTGTTCGTCACGTAGTTTACGTCCGCCAAAGCCAATAATTTTGCCGCTGACGTCATGAAAAGGAAAGATAACCCGGTAGCGGAATTTGTCGTAATAGCCGCCGGATTCCCTTTTTTGCAGTAAGCCCAGTTTAACCGCTTCCTCTAAGACCAGGTTCTTTGTTTTAAGCTGATTCAAAAGCTTTTCATATGAATCGGGTGCAAACCCCAAACGGAATTTTTTGATGGTTTCTTCGGAAAGTCCCCGTTCCTTAAAATAATTCAGATGGATTTTATATTGCCCGTGCCACAAATTGTTTTCGAAAAAAGAACAGGCGGTTTCGTTAATGGCATAGAGTTGCTGAAAATAATTTTCCTTCTCCGGTGAAACGGGTTCCGCTTTGGGCAGGGAAATACCTGCAAAATCGGCCGCTTTTTGAACCGCTTCGGTGAAAGATAGTTTTTCGTAATCGCGGATAAACGAAAACACATTGCCGCCTTTTCCGCAGCCGAAACAGTGGTAAATCTGTTTGTCGGGACTCACCACAAAGGACGGCGTTTTTTCGGAATGGAAGGGACACAGGCCTTTGTAATTTTGCCCGGCTTTTTTCAAATTTACAAATTGCTGGATATAATGAACAATATTTACAGAGGTGCGTACTTCGTCTATTTTATCTTCCGGGATTCGGTTCATGCTTACCTTGACATAAAAAACGTATTTAGCTAAATTGCATGGAATTTAAATATTTACGCAAAAAGAAACAAATCCATAAAACCGGATTTGTTTTTTAGATAGGAGTGAAATGAATCCTGCACCCGAACAAAAAATTAATATTGAACTGGGAGATGCCGAAGCGGAAGGCACCTACAGTAACCTGGTGCTGATTACCCATTCGCCGGCTGAATTTGTGTTTGATTTTACACGCATGCTACCCGGTAAGCAAAAGGCAAAAGTGTACTCGCGTATCATTATGGCGCCACAGCACGCCAAATCGCTGTTGCATGCTTTAGAAGACAATATTAAAAAATATGAATCCCAGTACGGCGAAATTACAGTACATGGGATGAATCCCAAAGAAAAAAATATTGGCTTTCGGGATCAAAACAGTTAACATGCGTGCAGCCATTGAACGCGTTGAAGCACGAATAGAAGCTGCCTGCCGGCGTGCCGGCCGTAAGCGGGAAGAGGTAACGCTGGTGGCAGTGAGTAAAACATTTCCTGTGGAAACAGTAGCACAGGCTTACGCAGCCGGTTTGCGCATATTCGGGGAAAATCGCCCGCAGGAATTAAAAAATAAGGTTTTGGCGTTACCGGACGATATTGAATGGCACTTTATCGGGCATTTGCAGACCAATAAAATTAAATATGTGGCGGGCAAAGCCCAATTGATTCATTCCGTGGACAGTATGCACCTGGCACAAGCGCTTTCGGATTATGCTGTATCGAAACAGCTCACCGAAACGATTCTGGTTCAGGTAAATGTTTCGGAAGAAATCAGCAAACACGGTTTTGAACCGGATGAAGCGCCTGAACGGTTTTTGGAAATAGCCGCTTTACCGGGTTTACAGGTAAAAGGACTCATGGGAATGGCGCCCTTTTCGGATGATGAAGCCAGGGTGCGTTCCGCTTTTCGTAAGCTGCGTACCATTCAAAATGCCATTGTGCAGCAGGTGCCACAGGCAGATTCTAGCGCGCTTTCCATGGGTATGTCCGGTGATTTTGAAATAGCGATTGAAGAAGGAAGCACTATTATACGGGTGGGAACCGCCTTGTTCGGTTCACGCGGGAGGTAACGTGAGATTAACACCGTTAGAAATTAAAAAACAGGAATTCAGTAAATCCATGCGTGGGTTCGACCCTGTGGAAGTGAATACCTTTATCGAAAAATTAGCAGATGATTACGAAGAACTGCTTCAGGAAAATGAAAAACTGCACAAACAACTGATAACAGCGCAAACGGAATTAAAACATTTTCAGGAAGTGGAAAAAACGCTGAAACAAACGCTGTACAATGTGCAGGAAACGTCGCAGCTTTCCAAAGAAAATTCTCAGAAAGAAGCGAACTTAATTAAAAAAGAAGCGGAACTAGCTGCCACGCAAATGATGGACCGCGCCCGGCAGGAAGTGCACACCATGCGTGAAGAAATCAATACCCTGCGTCAGCAAAAGGAATCGTTTATTGCCCGTCTGCGTCATCTGCTCTCTTCTCAGATGGAACTGCTGGAGGTGCTGGAAATTGACGATAATGATGTAGCTAAAATTAAAGATAAGACCAAAAAGAGTTTTTCAGCCGGTCGAACTCAAAAAACGGTTACACCTGCGCCCAGGCCTGAAACGCCGGAAATTATTACCCCGGAAAGTCAAGCAACGCCACCATCAGCCAAGTCCGCTAAATCCGCTGAAAACCGGGCCAAGGGGCATGAATTTTTTAATGATATTTTTAATTCAGATGAAATATAGAAGGAAATGGGGATATATGCGTCCGATTTTAAGTTATCTGTTACTTAGCATTTTTACAATTGGTATATTAAGTTGTTCGTCCATCCGGGTTTTAAAGCCACAGGAAGTCGAACCGCAGGCTTCCGTAAAACTGACCCTGAAAGACGGTTCAGTTATACAAGGAATTGTGTTTAAAGGGGACAAAGAACATCTTCTGTTCATGAACGCAGCTACCCATAAAACAGATACGGTTTTGTTCAACGCCATTCAATCGGTTGAGCGTTCAAATGTTTATTATGATTTTTTAGGCTATCAAATGCCTGAAAAAGAAATCAGAAGTCATCAAAAAATAACCAAAACACTGCTTTACGGCATGGGCGGTCTCATATTAGGCGGTGCGGCCGGTACCGGAGCCGCTATTGCTCTGTTCAAGCCCAAAAAAGAAGGCGATGCCGGCAATAGTGGCGCTGCCATAGCAACGATTGTTGCCAGTGGTGCCATCGGCGCAGCGGTGTTTGGTTGGCAGGGCAAAAAAGCCGATTTTAAAGATGCGGTCTTCACTACTCGAAAAGCGCGCTATGCAAAAGTACATGCAGCTTTGGAAAAAAAGAAACAGGAACTGGAAAAATTAAAACGCGAACAAAATGCGCAACCGCAACAAAATCATTCTAAATAAAGGTAAAACGATGTCATTTAATTTGGATACCTATTTGCAGCAACTAAATGAAGCCAAAGATTTTATTGAACAAAAAATAGATAAAACGCCCGAAATAGCCATTATTTTGGGCACCGGACTTGGAGGTCTGGTCGGGGAAATTGATGTGCAGCATGAGATACCATATCAGGAAATACCGCATTTCCCAGTCTCTACCGTTGAAAGCCATGCCGGAAAACTGATTTTCGGAACGCTCGGCGGACGCCAGGTAATGGTGATGCAGGGACGTTTTCATTATTATGAAGGCTATTCCATGCAAGAAATCACTTTTCCGGAACGTCTGATGAAATTGTTTGGAATTGAATACTTGTTAATTTCCAATGCGGGTGGTGCTTTAAATCCGCAGTACCGCAAAGGCGATTTGATGCTGATAGACGATCACATTAATTTATTGGGAACCAATCCGCTCATTGGCCGGAATCTGGATGATTTTGGGCCTCGCTTTCCGGATATGTCCGAACCCTATTCCAAAGATTTGATTGCCAAAGCGGAAGACATTGCCCTGGAAAATCGTATTAAAGTGCAAAAAGGCAGCTTTGTAGCCCTGACAGGTCCCAGCCTGGAGACCAAAGCCGAATATCGCTTTTTACGCGCTACCGGCGCCGATACTGTAGGCATGTCCACTGTACCGGAAGTGATTGTGGCCGTTCATCAGGGCATGAAAGTATTTGGCATTTCCGTAATTACGGATGAATGCTTTCCGGATGCGCTGAAGCCCGTATCTGTGGAAGAGATTATCGCCACAGCCGCCAAAGCGGAACCCAAATTAACCCTGATAATGAAAGAACTGGTTCAACGTATTTTCGATTGAGCCTAATAACCTAATAACTTAGTAACTTAATAACGAATAGCTAACTAAACACAAAAACCCAAGGATAAAGAACTACATGTTTCGTGAAATAGATAAAAATATAAAATTACCACGTTTGGAAGAAAAAATTCTCGACTATTGGAAAGAGAATGAAATTTTCAAAAAGAGTCTGGAAAAAACCAAGGACGGACCCAATTTTGTCTTTTTTGAAGGCCCGCCAACTGCCAACGGCAAACCGGGGATTCACCATGTGATGGCCCGAACCGTGAAGGATGTGGTGTGCAGGCATAAAACGATGACCGGTCACTATGTACAGCGTAAAGCTGGCTGGGATACGCACGGCCTGCCCGTGGAAATTGAAGTGGAAAAAACACTTAAGATCAACGGTAAAGAACAGATTGAAGAATATGGTGTGGGTGAATTTAACACCATGTGCCGCAACAGCGTGTTTACCTACAAAAATGATTGGGATAAACTGACCGAACGCATCGGCTACTGGCTCGATTTGGAACATCCGTACATTACTTTTGAAAATGACTATATTGAATCGGTTTGGTGGATTCTAAAAAAGCTTTGGGATAAAGGGCTGCTTTACCAGGGATTCAAGATTTTACCCTACTGCCCGCGTTGCGAAACACCGCTTTCCAGCCATGAGGTTTCGCAGGGATACAAAGAGGTTAAAGACCCGTCTATTTACGTAACCATGCAGTCTGCGGACGATGCCGATACTTTTTACCTGGTTTGGACGACCACACCATGGACGCTGATTTCCAATGTAGCGCTAGCGGTGCATCCGGATATCGACTATGTGCGTTTGGCGCATGAAGGTAAAAAATATATTTTAGCCCAGGCGCGGATTGGTGATTTATTTGAAGAGGGCACCTATGAAATAGAAGCCACATTCAAAGGTTCCGAACTGGAAGGCAAACGCTACCACCGCATCTTTGATTTTGTGGAAGTGGACAAGGATGCCTTTTACCTGACCAACGCCGATTTTGTTACAACGGAAGACGGTACCGGTATCGTACACATTGCTCCGGCCTTTGGTGAGGATGATAATCAATTGGGCCGCAAATACGACCTGCCGGTTGTGCGTCCTGTGGATGAAACCGGTTCTTTTACCGAAGAGGTTACCGATTATGCCGGTATGTTCGTAAAAAAGGCGGATGAGAAAATTATTCGCGATTTAAAAGAACGCCGTATTTTGGTTAAAAAGAAAACCATCGAACACAGCTACCCACATTGCTGGCGTTGTCAGTCGCCTTTGCTCTATTATGCCCGTGAATCCTGGTATATCAAAACGTCCAAATTCAAGGAAGCGCTGCTCAAAAACAATCAGCAAATCAACTGGTATCCCAAAGAAGTAGGCGAGGGGCGCTTTGGTGAATGGTTAAAAAATAATGTGGACTGGAGCCTCTCGCGTGACCGTTACTGGGGCACACCGCTCAATGTGTGGACCTGTGAATCCTGCGGCCATCAGGATGCGGTAGGTTCTGTGGATGAATTGTTTGAACGCGCTCAGAATTTAACGGCCGAAGACCGTGAAAAACTGGATCTGCACAAACCCTATGTGGATCATATCGAATTGAAATGTGATAAATGCGGCGGTGTGATGAAACGGGTGCCGGAAGTTATCGACTGCTGGTTTGATTCCGGAGCCATGCCCATTGCCCAGTGGCATTATCCGTTTGAGAACAAAGAACTGTTTGAAAAACGCTTTCCGGCTGATTTTATTTGCGAAGGAATTGACCAGACACGTGGTTGGTTCTATTCCTTGCTGGCTATTTCTACCTTACTGTTTGACGAGCCGGCCTATAAAAATATAGTGGTAAACGAGCTCATTCTGGATAAAAAAGGACAGAAAATGAGCAAGTCCCGCGGTAATGCAGTTGTGCCCGGAGAGATGATTGAACAATTCGGCGCCGATGCCATACGCTGGTATCTGATGACTGTTTCCGCTCCATGGATTCCCAAAAAATTCGATCCCGACGGTGTGGCCGAAGTGCAGCGTAAATTTATGAATACATTGATTAATACCTATTCCTTCTTCGCGCTCTACGCCAATATCGATGCCTTTGATGCGCAAGAAGATGCCGTACCTTTTGACAAACGTCCGGAAATCGACCGCTGGATTTTATCCCGGCTCTATTCCATGGTAAATGAAGTAAATACCCATTTTGAGAAATTCGACTTAACCCGCGCCGCGCGTACGATTTCGGATTATGTAATTGATGATGTGTCCAACTGGTATGTGCGCCGCAATCGTCGCCGTTTCTGGAAATCCGGTTCTTCCGAAGATAAACTGGCCGCTTACCAGACCCTGCACGAAGTGCTGCTGACCGTCTCTAAGCTGATGGCGCCCTACGCGCCCTTCCTGAGCGACGAGTTATATCTGAGTCTGACAGATGGTAAAAAAGAGGCAAGTGTGCATCTTAGTGCTTACCCTCAACTTTCTTCCGAACAGCAGGCGTTTATTGACACGGAACTGGAAAACAAGATGCATCTGGCGCAAAAAGTAGTTACCATTGCCCGCGCCCTGCGAAATGACGCTCAGATTAAAGTACGCCAACCTTTGGCCGAATTAATTTTTGTCTCCGCCGACGAACAAGAACGTCGTTTCATACAGGAAATGGCGCCTATAATTGCCGAAGAATTAAATGTAAAAGAGGTTGTTTTAGGTTCCGATGCTTCGCAAATTGTACGCTTAAAAGCCAAACCCAATTTTAGGGTACTGGGCGCCAAAGCGGGTAAGCTAATGGGACGTCTGGCAGATACGATTAAGAATTTTGACAGTGAACAAATTCGTTCGTTCCGGGAAAATGGTTTTGAACATATTTCCATTGATGGTCATGAATTCCGTCTGGAACCCGAAGATGTGGAAATTACAGCAGAAGCCAAAGAAGGTTATGTGGCGCTTTCGGAACGCCAGATAACCGTGGCTCTGAATACCACCTTAAGCGATGAACTGCTGCAAGAAGGGTTTGCCCGTGAATTTGTGAACCGTGTACAGAATTTTCGTAAAGAGGCCGGTCTGGAAGTAACCGACCATATCCTGATTGCGGTGGAAGGATTGAATGAAACAGGAAAACAAGCAATTGAATCTCAAAATGCGTATATTTCAAATGAGACACTTGCCGATGCCATTGAGTTTACAATGGATAAAGCGGATTTTATAGGTGAAACCAATATAAACGGACAAGTACTGCGTATTGGGCTGAATAAACGATAACCCTCAGGGAGGATACCCCATGAATGATAAACAATTAGAAAAATTTAAAGAAGTGGTGATGGAAAAACGCGCTAAAGTGAAGAAGAATCTGGATTATCTGAAAACGATTGTTCGGGACTCCACAACCAAAGAAGCTTCCGGAGAGCATTCTTCATATTCCTATCATATGGCTGACCAGGGTACGGATGCCATGGAACGGGAAAAAGCATTTATGTTTTTTGCCCGTGATGAAAAATATATGAAACAATTGGATGAGGCTCTGGAACGGATTGAAAACGGTACCTATGGCATTTGCCGGGTTTGTGGTAAAGAGATTGGCCACGAACGGTTGGAAGCTGTGCCCACCACTACGATTTGTTACGATTGTAAAGTAAAGGCTTCGTAACGTGTCCGGAAAAAAATCTCTTTCAACCCTCTGGATGGGCGCTATTATTGTTCTGGTGTTGTTATTGGACCAGGTAACCAAATATATTACCAAGACTTCCATGTATCTTGGGGAATCGTTTCCGGTCTGGGGTAATTTTTTTAAAATAACCTATGTGGAAAATCCGGGCATGGCTTTTGGTTTCCGTTTTAGCAACTCGGTGCTTTTTATGGTATTATCCATTGTTGCGGGTATCCTCGTGTTATATTATTTATATCGTATGCGCAACGAAAGCTGGGTGCTGCAACTGGCCCTAAGCTGGATTACTGCCGGCGCTATCGGTAATTTGCTGGACCGTTTCATTTATGGCCGGGTAGTCGATTTTCTGGATTTTGAATTTTGGGATATATCCATCCCTTCCTTTGATGTGTTAAGTTTTCATTTCTCTGGTTATGCCATGACACGTTGGCCTGTATTCAATGTTGCAGACATGGCCGTTTCCGGGGGGATGATTATTTTAATTGTATATATTCTGTTTGTGGGCGACCCTATGAAGCAGGCATCCCATTCTACAGCCGAATCTTCTCATGTTTCCAATTAAAAAATTCATTATTAATAAAAATGAGAGTGGACAACGCTTAGATCTGTTTTTGTCTAAGCGTTTACCGGAATACTCCCGTTCCTATTTTAATAAATTGTGCAAACAGGGCTTTGTAAAACTTAATGAGCAGCCCACTAAAAGCGGAGCGATTCTGAAAAAGGGCGATACCGTTACGGTAACCTTCCATACAGAAGAATTGGACCTGTCACCCGCTGAAATACCTATAAATATTATATATGAAGATGACGACATCATTGTGGTAAATAAGCAGGCCGGCATTGCCGTGCATCCGGGTAAAGGAACGGAAAATGATACCTTAGTGAATGCCCTGTTGTATCATACCAAACAGCTCTCTAAGGAAGGAACACACGAACGTCCCGGTATTGTGCATCGTTTAGATAAATTTACTTCGGGTTTGTTGGTAGTTGCCAAAACCGATGCGGCCCATCGCCATTTACGACGCCAGTTTGACACGCGCACCATCCATCGTACGTATTGGGCGCTGGTTTGGGGAAAGTTTCAGGATTTACAGGGTACAATCGATACGTTTATTGATCGCAGCCGGCGTGACCCAACCAAATTTGCAGTAGCGCGTACCGGAAAACATGCCGTAACCCACTGGAGTGTACTTAAAAATTTTGAGTATGCCACCTTGTTGGAAGTGAAGTTGGATACAGGCCGCACCCACCAGATTCGTGTGCATATGAACCATTTGCACCATCCGGTTATGGGCGATGGAGATTACAACGGGCGGGATTCGCAGATTAAACAGTTACCGCCCAATCTGCAAAAACGCGGTAAACATATTCTCAAAATTTTAAGCCATCAGGCTCTGCACGCTAAACAGCTTTCCTTTATTCATCCCGCTACCGAAGAAGTTGTATCCTTTGAAGCGCCGCTTCCATCTGAGATGCAATCCCTGCTCGAAAAGCTTTCGGACCTTTTTTTACTGCCCCAGGAATAAAAACTCCTTTAAATCCGTCTTTAAAAAAGATATTTTAATTTAGGAGTGTTTAATATGAAAAGATGGATGCCATTAACGGGAATTGTACTTATTGCAATAATCTCATTGGTATATTTATTGGTCGGGCAGGCAGACAGGCTTTATATACCGACTACCGATAAACCGGAAATTATTTACAAGCAAGCGTGTGCCGGCTGCCATGGTATCAATGGAGAAGGGAAACATCTGGTTTATCCAAACTTGGCCAAAGGGAAAATTGAAAAGGCTGAAATACGGTCAGTTATCCAAAATGGTTCTATGCTGATGCCGGCCTTTCGTAGCATTAAAGGTGATACATTGAAATTATTGGTAACATATGTACATGAAAAACGATTTCTTAATCAAGAATAATTTTTTCCGGCTGTTCGTTTATCCTTTCCCAGTGCTCTATGGTGGCATACAACTCCTTGGGTTTAAACGGCTTAGAAATATAATCGTCCATGCCCGCTTTCATACATGCTTCTTCGTCCCCTTTCATAGCGTTAGCAGTCATTGCAATAATAGGGATTTTTTGAACCGGCCAATCTTTACTTCGGATTTCACGTGTAGCTGTTAAACCATCCATCTCCGGCATTTGAACGTCCATTAACACGACATCAAAAGATTCGGTTTGAAGTATTTTAAGTGCTTCCAAACCGTTATTGGCTATAGTGACTTTGTAATTACGTTTTTCAAGAATCTTAAATGCTACCCGCTGATTAATTGGATTGTCTTCAACTAAAAGAATATGAATAGTTCGACGTTTTTGTTCTTCAAGTGAATATTTGGTTATAAGTGATGCATCTTCCTTTTTCTTACTCTTCTTGGACATTACCGTATGTATCATGTTTAAAAGCTGAGATTGTTTAACCGGTTTCGTCAAGTAACCCTTACAGCCAATTTCCTTTAACCGTTTTGCATCGCCCCGTTGCCCCATAGATGTTAAAATGATTACATTTGTTTTTTTTAGGGTTGGTTCAGAAAATATTTTGCGGGCAACTGTTTCGCCATCCATTTCTGGCATTTGCATATCCAGTAATACAAGCGGAACAGGCTTTCCGGTCCGTTGAGCTTCTAACAGGGTGGAAAGCGCACAGGCACCACTTTCGCAGCTAATGGGTTTCAAACTCCAATTACTTAGTGTTCGCTCCAGGATATATCGGTTGGTGGCATTATCATCAACGATTAAAACCCGAAGATTGGTCAGGTTTGGTTCAATAAAGTTTTCCTGTTCGATCTCATTACCAATTTTTAATAAAACATTAAAATGGAATGTGCTTCCCTGACCCAATTTAGACCTTACTCCAATTTGCCCACCCATCATTTCTACTAATTGTTTAGATATGGCCAAACCCAATCCTGTACCGCCAAATTGCCTCGTTGTCGTTCCATCTGCCTGAGTAAATTTATCAAAAATAAGCGTGGTTTTATCAGCCGGAATACCAATACCTGTATCACGCACCGAAAAAGATATATCTGCAAAATCGTTTTGTAATTTATTTAGTTTAACGGATACAACCACTTCACCCTTTTCTGTAAATTTGATTGCGTTTCCAATCAGATTGATAAGGATTTGTCTTATGCGGCCTGGATCTGCGTAGAGATTGATAGGAACTTCCGGTTCAATATTTAATGCTAATTCCAAATTTTTGGCATGTGCCCGGTTTGCCAAACTTTCCACAACCGTCTCAAGGGTAACACGTAAATCAAAATCTTCATCGGTCAGTGTAAATTTACCAGCTTCAATTTTGGAAAAGTCAAGAATATCATTGATTAAATGCAATAATGCATATGAACTTTGGCGCACAGTTACTAAAAAATCTTTTTGTTCCTGGTTAACCGGTGTGTCTAAAAGAAGTTCAGTCATCCCGATAATAGCATTCATGGGAGTACGAATTTCATGACTCATATTGGCTAAAAATTCGCTTTTGGCCTGATTGGCTTGTTCTGCTTTTTCGCGGCTTTCTCGTTCGATTTTACTTAACTGAGCATTGGATAACGCTACGGCAAGGTGTCGTCCGATTATAGATAAAATACGAAGTTCTTCCGCCTGGAATTGATTAATTCCTCTTTTTACCAAAACAATAATCCCGGTTATCTGGTTGTCACTTTCCAGAGGGACCCCAATAAGAGATTCATCAATTACTTCTTCTCCAGGCAAGTAATAGACATCTGGATCCGATTTTACGTCATTAATCAATTCACCTTTTTTATTTCGGAAAATACGCCCTATAATACCTTTATCGGCAGGAATAGGATTATTCGAAACCATTTTATTTCTATTATATGTTTCGAATGAAAAGATGGGTATTAGTAAATGTTTTTCTTTTTCATAGTTATAAATTTGGTATGCATCAAATACCATTATTTTTGATAAACCTTCAGCTACGGCATGGCCTACCTGTTCAGGATCGCGATGACTGTATATTATTTCGGTAATTTCATAGATCATTTCAAAATATTGTCGCCATTTTTGAGTATGGGTCAGCGAATGTTGCATTTCTGAAATCTGGATATGCCGCTCGGTTTCATCTCTAAGGATTCCAACAATATACTCTGTTCCTGATTCTTTGATTACTTTAGCGTTGATACCTCCACGGAAAGTACCCTTATCTTTGTTAACAAGGGTAAGTCCATAGTTTTTAATCTCTTTTTTAGATGTGATATTTGTCCGTAATAAAAAATATTCTTTTGGTTTGTGCATAATTTGCCGGAAAGATTGCCCTGCCAATTCATCTGGAGATTGCCCTGTAAATTGTTTTATGGAGGGAGAAATATAAATAATTGTACCGTCTAACTTGATTTTAAAAAGTACGTCCGGCATGTGATTAAGCAACGATTCAAAGTCTGTTGAATGAGCTATTTGCATGAGAATCCCATAATATGTAATATACTATTTAGTCAAGTTCTATAAAACTATCGTCTAATTTGAGAGAAAAATTAATAAAATGTTTTTAGGTTGTCATGTTTCTGTAGCAGGCGGATTAAACAATGCTTTTGAACGTGCTGAAAACGTGGGTTGCGAGGCCTTTCAGATTTTTACACAAAATCAACGTCAGTGGAAATCGACAATACTCACTCAGGAACAAAAAGATGGCTTTAGAATTATGCGTAAAAATTCTGCATTTTCTTTAGTGCCATTGACTGCTCATGCCTCTTACCTCATAAATCTTTGCGCACAGGAAGATGAAAAATTAAGTCGATCCCGGCAGGCATTAATAGAAGAATTACAGCGTTGCGATACCTTAGGGCTGGAATACCTTGTCCTGCATCCGGGTTCCCACGGTGGCAAAGGAGAGACCTGGGGAATAGAAACTATTTCCCAATCCATTATGTCCGTTTTTAGCGTGTACAAACCCAAAGTACGATTACTCCTGGAAACCATAGCCGGGCAGGGGACAGGGGTTGGATTCCGCTTTGAAGAGTTAAGTACAATATTAACACAAGTTGCTCAACCGAACGCTATGGGTGTTTGTGTTGATACCTGCCATATTTTTGCCGCCGGGTATGATATCCGTTCGGGGTGGGATAGCGTATTAAACCAAATGGACAACGCTTTCGGATTGGATTCCATAAAAGTTTTTCATTTGAATGATTCTATAAAACCATTGGGATCCCGCAGGGACAGACATGCGCCTATAGGACAGGGAATGATTGGTGCAAAAAGTTTTAAAATACTGATGCAAGAAACATTGTTTAGAAAAATACCCGGCATCTTAGAGGTGCCGGGCGGGGATGATGTTTTTGCCGAAAACATCAAGTGGTTAAAATCAAAAAGAGATCTGGCTTACCGGTTATAATCCAAATGTTTTTTTAATGATTCGATTTGTTGGCGAAATACAGAATCGGCTTTTAAATTTTTTTCCACACTCTCAATGGCATGGATCACTGTGGAGTGATCACGCCCGCCAAAATGTAATCCTATGGTAACCAGAGAATGCTGTGTTAGCTGTTTGGCCAGATACATGGCTACCTGTCGTGCCCGAACCACATCTTTTTTACGTGTCTTTGCCCGAAGCTGATCTTCAGACAGATCAAACATTTTGGCTGTATGTTCCATAATTGTTTCAATGGTTAAGATAGTACGATCCGGTTTAGCGATTTCGGAAACGATAGAACGGGCCAATTCTAAATTGGGTTCTGCCGAGGTAAAGGTTACCTGAGCTAAAATCTTGGTTAATGCGCCCTCTAATTCCCGTACATTGTCCATTAAGTTTACGGCAAGATATTCTAATACATCACCCGGAATGGCCAGTTCGCTTTCATCACATTTATTCCGCAGAATGGCCAGTCGGGTTTCAAAATCCGGTGGCTGCACATCTACGATTAGCCCCCATTTAAAGCGTGAAATCAAACGTTCTTCCAAATCGTTTAATTCATTAATCGGCCGATCACTGGTAAGAACAATTTGTTTTCCGTTTTGATGCAAATCGTTAAATGTATGAAAAAATTCTTCCTGAGTTTTTCCCTTATTGGAAAAGAATTGAATGTCATCTAGTAAAAGCAAATCACAGGAACGATAAAAAGCAGAAAACTCGGCTACTTTGTTTTGTTGAATAGCATTAATAAAATGAGAAGTGAATGTCTCGCTGGAGGCGTAATACACTTTCGTACTAGGATTTTTTTGGATGGCCTGATTTCCAATAGCCTGAATGAGATGAGTTTTTCCCAATCCGGTGCCACCATATACTATTAATGGATTGTAGTTGGTTTTTCCCGGAGAGTCAGCAACGGCACGTGCTGCCGCATAAGCAAAATTATTGCTGTCACCCACGATGAAATTTTCAAAAATATATCGTTCATTTATTCTGGTATAATACGGAGATTGAATGGTAGGTTGTTTAACTTCTTCCTTTTTTACTTCATTCTGCCAATCATTTGCCTGATAGGGTGAAGAAGGCATGCTTTCATCTTCTACCTGGTATTGAATATGGACCGGTTCTCCCAGGGTTTGGGTGAGCGCGTTCTGTACCAGTTTGCTGTAATGGTTGTCGATCCATTCGCAGAAGAAACGATTTGGTACTGAAATGCGAATGTGCTGGTCACTTATTTCCACCGCGCGTGTTGGTGCAAACCAAGTGTTGTAGCTGCGAATGTTAATATTTTCTTTAATTATTTCCTGAACATTTTGCCAGACTGTTTCTGCGGTTACGCTAAGCTTCTCTGCTACATTTGTATCCATTCAGTATCCCTGATCTTTTCCGTTTATCCACAAAACAACTTTATTAATGCTAACATAACTTTAACAAAAAAACATACTTAGGTATATTTAGTGTTACGTTAAATTGATTCGTATCACATTACATAACATTCTATTAATACTAAGTTTATAGAAGATATTAGGGCAAATTTGAGCTTGGTGCGTTGGCGACCTGCTTTTTATGCAAATGTGAATAGGTGTTAGTTATCCACAGAATATCCACATTCATGTTTTTGCCTTTATTAAAGTTTACAGCCGAATTTTTTAAATGCAAGTGAACAGGTGTACTTTTTTTAATAAATTGCCTTTTTTTTCTAAAAAAATACATAGGTCGGTGTTCCACGTTCCACGCCTTGTACTTGACATTAAAATCTACCAATGGTATTTTGATTTTTTACAATTTTGGAGTATAAAATGGAACGAAAAATCATCCGTACCGACCAGGCGCCGGAGCCTATTGGTCCCTATTCTCAGGCTATTGAAGCCCAGGGTTTTATTTTTACTTCCGGACAAATTGCAATCGACCCGCAATCAAGTACGTTAATTCAGGGCAGCGTAACGGACCAGGCGCATCTGGTGTTTAAAAATTTACAGGCTGTGTTACAGGAAGCAGGAAGCTCTCTGGATTCTGTGGTGAAAACCACTATCTTCTTAAAAGATATGAATGATTTTGCTGCTGTCAACGAAGTCTATGCCTCCTATTTTGGCAAAGGTTTACCGGCCCGTTCCACCGTGGAAGTAAGCCGTTTGCCCAAAGATGTACTGGTGGAAGTGGATTGTATTGCGGTGAAGGGTTAGGATTACCGGGTGCCAAACTATTATTTTATTGTGAATCCTACTTCCGGGCGTGGGAAGGGGCAGGCATTTGGTAGAAAAGTAGAAGAAAAAATTCGGGAAGCCGGGCTTTCCGCAGATTTAGAGTATACCAAAGCGCCCGGCCACGCGCGGGAATTGGCGCAAGCGGCGGCTAAGCATTTTGATGTTATTGTGGTGGTGGGTGGAGACGGCACTCTGCAGGAAACTCTTAACGGGATGTACGGTTCTCAGGCGGCGCTGGGTATTTTACCGGTGGGTAGTGGAAATGATTTTGTACGCGCGGTTTCCATACCGGTTCATCTGGAACAATCCTTTACCATGTTGTTGCGCGATAGGCGAAAGCCCATTGATTTGGCAAAAATGAATGACTTGATTTATCATAACGGGGTTGGTGTAGGGTTTGACGCTTGGGTTGTGAATACCAGTAATCAGGTTAAGCGGTTGCGGGGAAATGCCATTTATCTGTACGCAGTACTTTCTACTCTTAAGAATTTTAAACCGTCACCGATTCAGATTGAATTTAACGCCCAAACTATGGAACAGGACTTTTTTTTAACCACCATAGCCAATGGAGTTTCCCTGGGTGGCGGATTTTATTTAACACCGGATGCTCAAACGGATGATGGATTGCTGGACCTTTGTCTCATTGAAAATATGTCCCGGCCTTCTGTGATTAAAAATTTATTAAAGGTGTATTCCGGCAAGCATAAAGAAGACCCGCGGGTCCATCTGTATCGCGCTCCCAAAGTTCGTATTCGTTCGCACGAGGGTATGGCTGTGCACGCAGATGGCGAACTTATTTCACTGAATATGAACGAAATAATTATCGAAGTTCTACCGAAAGCAGTTACTCTGATTTGTTAACAGGCAAACATCACATTTGGCACATACTTTTAATCGCCTTACTGAGCTGGGGAACGGGGTCTCTGTATGCGCAAAAGCCAGCTGTGGCGGATTCCGGAGCCGGGTATGTGAATATTCTTAAATCGGCTGTCATTCCCGGATGGGGGCAGTTAAACCAGGAACGTCTTACTGAAGCGGCGTTTTTTTATTTTAGCAGCGCCACGTTTTATTATCGTACCATATTTCACTATTATTGGTACCAAAAAAGCGGTGCGCGCACCAATCGTGATTATGCGGTTACCAATTTAAGTGTGGCGCTCTTTTTACACACTTTAAACCTGTTGGATGTGGCGGATACCGAGTTGCTTAAGAAACCGACTGGCTGGCAGGGTGGGTTGCTTTCGGACAAACCCTTAAAATCGCCCTGGGGTGCTGCCTTACGTTCGGCCATGTTGCCCGGATGGGGACATATGTACACCAAATCATACTGGAAGGCAGCCGCCTATTTTGCGGTAAATGGATTTTTGCTCTACAAAGCGCGGGAAGCAGACCGGGATTACCGGGCTACGGGCAATGTAAGCTATCGGGAACAGCGTTCTACCTACAGTTGGTATTTGGGAGTGGCCTATTTTTTATCCATGGCCGATGCCTATGCAAACGCTTATTTGTACAAATTTGATGAGGCTATGCGTTTAACCGTAGTACCGGAACTGAAACAAAATACCGTTATCTTAGGATTCCATGTACATTTTTAAACAGTTGATTTTGCTGCTAGTTTTGTGGACTGGTGTTCGGGCCGGTGTTTCTGCGGATTCTTTGAAGCAACAGTCGCCACAAACCGCAAGAATTCTTCAACGAAACGACCCCTGGCTGGGTGTGGACAAGGGGCTTCATTTTGTTGGCAGCCTGATGGCTACTGTGGCTGTAAGTAAATCCGTGCAGCGCTTTGCCGGGCAGCCGGAATCACGCAGTGTAGTATATGGCTTCGGCGTTTCTATGAGTCTTGGTCTTTTAAAGGAAATATGGGATGGGAAGCGGCCGGGGCATTTTTTTTCGCTAAGAGATTTAACAGCCGACCTGGCCGGAAGCGCTTTAGGCGTCTGTTTGAGCCGGATAAAATAATATGAAAACCTATTATCATTACAAGGGCGTGTTGCACGTCCATTCCACTTACAGCGACGGCCAAAAGTCTATTCCGGAAATCGCGGCAATTGCCAATGAACTCCATCTGGATTATTTGCTGATGAGTGATCATAATACGTTACAGCCCAAAATGGACGGTCTGGAAGGCTGGTACGGAAATCTACTGCTCGGTATTGGCAGTGAACTGAATGATGCGGAAGATAAAAACCACTACCTTGCTTTTAATATTCCCAAAGAAATTCCATTCGGCTTAGACGCGGCCACCTACGTACAGCGGGTAAAAGAAGAGGGCGGCTTTGGGATTATTGCCCATCCGGATGAAACCCGCGCCCACATTAAAGCCTATCCGCCCTATCCCTGGACTATCTGGGATTCACAGGATTTTGACGGTATTGAAATTTGGAACCACATGTCCGAATGGATGGAAGGATTGACGAATTGGAATAAATTTTGGCGCATTCTGCATCCCAGGCGTTCCATTCATTCCCCTAAAAAAGAAACTTTGCAGCGCTGGGATGCGCTCAACGAACAGCGCAAAGTAATAGGCGCCGGGGGAGTGGACGCCCACGGCTTTGTTCACCGCATTGGCGGCGTTCTGCCTATGCGTGTGTTCCGTTATAAAATTTCTTTCCGTACCATTCGCACTCATGTGCTAACCAAAGCGCCCCTGCCTAAAGATAACGCACAAAAAGCTTTGCAATTAATTTACGAAGCACTGCGCCACGGCCGGACCTTTGTGGCGCATAATCTGCTGGGGGATGCCTCCGGCTTTCGCTTTTTTGCGCAAAGCGATGGGCAGCGCGCAGAGATGGGTGACACACTGAGAGGTAACTCAAACAGTATGATTGAAGTGCAGACGCCGGCAGACCGTGTGCTTATTCGTTTGTTTCGCAATGGGCAGGTGGCAGGCGAGCATACAGGGCGCAAAGCGCGGTTTGATATCACACAGAACGGTGTTTATCGTACGGAAGTGTGGCGCGGTAAGCGACCGTGGATATTCTCCAACCATATTCGTATTCAGAATGCGGAACACCGGCGCACATGAAATCATCCTTTTTAAAATCCCTGGACTATTTTTTTGTACTGCGCCCCATGCTCTTTTTCCCGGGCTGGATTACGCTGCTGGCCGGTTATTTTATCTTGCAACGGCAGAATCTGTTTTTAAAACCTGCCAGGACGTTGCATCAAGACTTTGCTGAAATCGGATTGTTGATATTACTGTTTGCCCTGGCTATGGGGGCAAGCTTTCTGCTGAATCAGTTACAGGATGTGGAATCGGACAAGGCCAATGCCAAATTATTTATTGTAGCTGAGGGACATATTACCCGCAGGGCAGTGATTTGGGAAATTATCCTGCTTAGCGTGCTGGCCCTTGCGCTGGCCTGGTTTCTTTCGGTTCTGCATTTCATCCTAACAGCCGGTTTCATGGTACTGACCGGCTATTTGTACAACTATCCGCCACTGGCCTTAAAAGACAGACCATTAGGTAGTTTGGTGGCCAATAGTTTAATGGGCTGGTTTGCCTTTGCATTAGGCTGGGCGGCTGTAAATCCCTTAAGCGTTGCAGTCATAACCGATGCCCTGCCGTATGTGTTTTTGAATACGGCGCTCTATTTTTTTACCACTCTGCCCGATATGGAAGGAGACCGCAAAAGTAAAAAACACACCCTGGCGGTACTAATGGGAGCGGATATTGTGATTCGTCTTGCCTTTGTCTTTTTTGTTTTTAGCCTGATTTCGGCCTGGTGGTTAAAAGATTACACATTGCTGTTGATTGCTGCGCTTAGCGCGCCATTTTTTATTCGTGCACTTTGGACAAGCGCTGTCAGTGATGCCGTACGCACTACTAAATTTACCATTTTATTTTTCGCGCTGGTTATTTGTTTTAAATTACCCTTTTTCTTTATATTAATGATTACAGGGTTTTATGCAACGCGCTGGTATTTTAAACAGCGTTTTAATTTTGATTATCCAAATTTTAAGGGTTGATAATGGCTTTTGGAAAAATGAAGAAAGGTTTGAGCAAAACCCGGGGAGGCGTTTTTGCGCGCATGTCCCGGCTGTTTACCGCCAAACGTAAAATAGATGAAGATTTACTGGAAGAACTGGAAGAACTGCTTATCGCGGGTGATGTGGGTGTGGATACAACATTTTATCTTTTGGATCGTATTCGTTTCCGCGTTAAAAAAGAACGGTATGAAAACGCGGAAGAACTGGACCGGCTTATTCGTTCGGAAGTGAGTGACCTGCTTTTGGGAGAAGAAATTAAACAGGCGGACAGCAAACCGCAGGTGATTTTAGTAGTCGGGGTGAACGGCACTGGTAAAACCACATCCATTGCTAAACTGGCTACCTATTACACCAATCAGGGCAAGAAGGTCTTGCTGGCTGCTGCCGATACCTTTCGAGCCGCAGCCATAGAGCAACTCAGTATATGGGGAGAACGCATCGGTTGTGATGTGATTAAACATCAGCAAAATGCCGACCCTGCTGCCGTGGTTTTTGATGCTGTAAATGCAGCCCAGGCACGTGGTGCGGATTATTTGATTGTGGATACGGCCGGTCGTTTACACACCAAGGTAAACCTGATGAACGAACTTGAAAAAATTAAAAAAATTATTCAACGTCAAATTCCTGACGCGCCTCACGAAGTTATTCTGGTTTTGGATGCCGGCAACGGACAGAATGCAGTGAGTCAGGCCAGAGAATTTATTAAATCAACGGATGTGAATTCCATCTTTTTAACTAAATTAGACGGAACAGCGCGTGGCGGCGTGGTGCTTTCTATCAAACGGGATTTGGGCGTACCGGTTCGCTATGTCGGCCTTGGCGAAAAGGCAGAGGATATGGCTGTGTTTGATCCGGCTGAATTTGTGGAAGGGTTGTTTGCCAACGAATGAAAAAAATACACGTAACCACCCTCGGGTGTTCAAAAAATACAGTGGATTCCGAAGTCCTTTTGGGGCAATTGGAAGCGAATCAGTTCCAAATTGCCGAAGAAGCGCCGGATGCTGATGTACTAATCATCAATACCTGTGGTTTTATTCAGGATGCCAAGGAAGAATCGATTCAGGCCATATTTGAAGCGCTTAAATTAAAAGAAGCAGATCCGGCCAAAAAGGTATTTGTGGCCGGATGTTTGAGCCAGCGTTATCGCAAAGAGATTGAAAAGGAAATTCCGGAAGTGGATGCCATTTTCGGAACCGAGGAATATGAGGCCATTTTGGACGCGCTTGGTAAAAATCATGCTGCCTTGGATAATTTGTATCGTATGCGTAAAGTAACCACGCCGCGCCACTATGCCTGGCTTAAGATTTCCGAAGGCTGCAATCATACCTGCGCCTTTTGTGCTATTCCCGGCATTCGTGGTCGTTTACGCAGCCGTACCCCGGAAAGCCTTGTGGCAGAAGCGGAAAAATTAGTAGCAGGAGGCGCAAGGGAATTGCTGCTCATTTCGCAGGATACTTCCTCCTACGGGCGCGATTTATACCAACATTCCAAAATTAAAACTTTGGTGCAATCCTTAGACCGTTTGCCGGATTTGGACTGGATTCGTATTTTGTATTGGTATCCGACCAATTTTCCAACAGAAATTTTAGAGCTCATGGCGGGAAAAAGTAAATTGCTACCCTATATCGATATGCCTATTCAGCACATCAGCGACCGCGTGTTACGGCAGATGCGCCGGGGCGATACCAGGGATTCCTTACTAAAAATGTTTTATCTGTTTCGGGAAAAAATACCGGATGTGGCCCTGCGCAGTACACTAATTTTGGGGCATCCCGGTGAAACGGAAGCGGATTTCAGGGAACTTTTAGCTTTTATAGAAGATATAAAATTTGACCGTTTGGGTACGTTTGTCTATTCCGATGAGGAACAAACCGCTGCTTTTGATTTACCCGATAAAGTGGATCCGGAAGTAGCTCTGGAACGGCAAAAGCAAATTATGGAAGTGCAACAGAAAATATCTTTGGAAAAGAATACAGCGATGATTGGTAAAACCATGCAGGTACTCGTAGACGAATATAATCCGGAAGCGGCTGCCTTTATTGGGCGCACGTACCGGGATGCGCCGGAAATAGACAACGAAGTACTTATTTCGGCTCCGCCCGAAGCGCTCCAACCCGGTGCTATGGCAACGGTTTCCATTATTGATGCGGCGGAATACGAACTATACGGTGAACTGCTGCCGTAACACATTTATTTAAACAGGTGGGATGATATGAAAATTATCCGTGTTTTTGTGCTTGTATTGCTGTTAACCGGGGTACATTTTGGGCAATACTATGAATATTCCAACAAAAGCGGTATCGGTATTCCGTTTTTTAATTTGACCACCCATCAGAATTTTAATGCAGATTTAAAACATTCCACTTTGCTGGTTATGGCCGAATTTCTCTATGATGACCTGACCTTTCTAAAAACCGAATCCGGTTCCTTTGAAGCTAATTTTGAACTGATTTTTGCCATCTATGACCAAAAGGATAATGTGCTGGCCAGCCGGGTGGTAAATAAAAAATTTACTACCGAAGATTTTGAGTTAACCAACAGCAGGGATTCAACGTTTGTTCAGCAGGAATCATTTGAAGTACTCCCGGGAAAATACAAATTATTGGTTAAGTCTATTGATTTGAATACGGAGAAGATCGCCCAACGAAAAGTGGAAATACTGATTCAGGATTTTGCCCAAAAAGAGTTGAGTATCAGCAATGTCTTTTTTCTGAAACAGGCAACATTCGATTCCATCGGCCACCTAATCCATTTTAAACCCAGTTTCGGAAATAATTTCAACATCCGTTCCGGTTCCTTTTATATTTATTTTGATATTTTTCGGGCGGATTCCACCAAACCTATCGATTTAACGTATAAAATGTCCCATAAACGCAGCCCGGTAGAAATCGATTCCACGGTTCATATTTTACCGGCAACCCGGGTAAGTTCGCATTTAATTAAAGTAAACCGAACGAGCCTGCGTCATAATAAATACACACTGGAATTAACCATAACCGATGGAATTCATACCACCAAACGAACTCAGGAATTTTCATTTTATTGGTCCGATGTGCCGGGAACCGTTGAAGATATTTCCCTTGCCCTGCGTCAGATGACTTATATTTTAAGTCAGGATTCTATAAATAAATATGAAGATGCGGATCTTGAAAGTCAGCAGGCTTTTTTTAAGCGGTTTTGGAAAGAACACGACCCTGATCCTTCCACCGAGCGCAATGAGCTTAAAAATGAATATTTCAAGCGGGTGAATTATGCCAATGCGCATTTTTCCGCTATGGGGCAGGCCGGATGGTTAACCGATCGTGGTCGCATTCTCATAAAGTTTGGCCCGCCGGATGATATTGAACGACATCCCTTTGAAATGGACCGTAAACCCTTTGTCATTTGGCGGTATTATGCCTTACGAAAAGTATTTTACTTTGTTGATGTAACAGGGTTCGGTGATTATCGTTTGCATCCCGATTTTATGGATGTGGAGTATCAGTAAGGTTATAAAAAGGTAAAAAAAAAGCTGACCAATGGTCAGCTTAAGATAATACAGGCTTCTGAATTTTATTAGCCTGGATGCAACTGGTACAAACCCGCATCCGTTTAACACCCTCAGGCGTCTGAACACGAATTTTTTGCAGATTCGGCATAAAGCGTCGTTTATTTTTGTTATGGGCATGACTCACATGATTACCTGTCATGGGGCCTTTTCCACAGATTTCACAAACCATAGCCATTGTTATCACTCCTTTTGGTGCTGTATTTTTATAAAAACCGTAATATAAAGAGATGTCATTTTAAATGCAAGCAGTTAGCGGAAGATGCTGTTTATTTAAACAATTTTTAT
>JANTHG010000017.1 GCA_024762535.1 Calditrichaceae bacterium | reverse complement strand
TGTGATTCGTTTATCCCCCGCTTCCACAGGAATTTAAGTACAAATAAAGAAGCTTCCATGGAAATTGGAATTGTAGGACTGCCCTATGCCGGTAAGTCCACTATTTTTTCAACTCTGCTGCAACATAAAAGTAACACACCCGGTAGCAAGCAAAGCGCAGAACACGGCGTGGTTAAAGTACCGGACCAACGGCTGAATACATTAACGACGATGTTCAACCCCAAAAAAGAGGTGCCTGCCACCATAGAATATGTAAAAGTTCCGGGAATGGATACAGAAAGCAAAGGCAGCCAGGGCATGCCTCCGCAATTTTTGGCCAATCTAAAAAACGTGGACGCTCTGCTTGTTGTTATCCGTGATTTTGAAAATGAATTCTATCCCCATCCATTAGACCGGGTGGACCCTGCCGCAGATATGAACTATATTCATTCCGAATTTTTGCTGAGCGATTTGGTTATTGTGGAAAACCGCTACGAAAAATTAAGCAAGCTGGTGCCCAAAACCCAGGACGAAAAAGACAAAAGAGAACTGGAGCTGATGACCCGGCTTAAAGAACAGTTAGAGCAGGAAAAGCCCCTGCGGGAATTGTCCTTTTCCGAGCACGAACAAGCCATCTTAAAAGGGTACCAGTTTTTAAGCGCCAAACCCATTTTATTTGTGGCCAATATCGGCGAAGACCGTTTGTCCGATGCGGACGCGATTGAACAGGAACTGAGTATCCATGCAGGCCCGGCCTGTTCCGTAACCAGTTTAAGCGCGGAAATTGAAAAAGAAATATCCGAGCTCAGCGCCGAAGACGCGGCTGTTTTTATGGAAGATTTAGGCATCAGCGAGCCGGCTCTTTCTAAACTTATCCGAAAATCATACGAATTAATGGGATTAATATCCTTTTTTACCGTAGGCGAAGATGAATGCCGCTCCTGGCCGATTCGTAAAGGCACGGTAGCGCAAAAAGCAGCGGGTGTGATTCATTCCGACTTGGAAAAAGGATTCATTCGCGCAGAAACCGTGGCGTACGACGATTTGATTGCCCAGGGTAGCCTGAGCGCCTGCAAAGAAAAAGGACTACTGCGTCTCGAAGGTAAAGAGTATGTGGTTCAGGACGGTGATATTTTAAATATCCGTTTTAATGTGTAAATAGCCTTTAAAAAACGATGAGGAGTGATGCATGTTTCAGAACATTGATTTGAATCTCGTAAATGCGGAAGATTCCCGTTCGGCTTATGTATTAGATACCAATGTATTGCTGCATGACCCCTCTTCCCTGTTTCGTTTCGAAGAACATTTTGTACTGGTTCCGCTACTGGTACTGGATGAAATCGACAGCAAGAAAAAAGACCCGTCTATCGGTTACAACGCCCGTGATATCAGCGTTAAACTGGAACAGCTACTGTTACGCGCAGAATCTGCGGAACAAGGCATTCCCATACCCAATGGCAAGGATGGTTTGCTCTTTTTCACGGAAAGTATTTTCGCCCAAAACTTTCCTTCCGAACTATCCATGACCTATAAGGATAATGCCATTCTTTCTCAGATTATCGGACTTAAAGAAAAATTCCCCCAGCGCAATTTTATTCTGGTGAGTAAAGACCGCAACATGCGTATTAAAGCCGGCGCATTAAACATTGAGGCTCAGGATTATCTGCACGATAAAATTTCCGAAGAATATCTGGCCAGTTTTTTCCAGCCTATCAAAAACCTTCAGCTCGAAGAAGACGAAATAAACCAGCTTTTCAAGTCTAAAGCAGCAGGCAGTTGGGATATCCCCTATCGTAAAAAATGGCACTTGTACGAGAACGAAGGTGTTGCTCTGTTTGACCCTAACAATCAGTTTTTCGGCATGGCCATCCGAAAGGGCGAACGGCTGCACTACTTCGATTATTATTCTACAAAGGTAATGGATTCGCCACCCAAAGTGTTGGATACCGACCATTTTGAACATAATTTTGAGCAGGCGGTTTGTATGCAGCAGGCTATGGATGACGATATCCGCATCCAGATTATCATAGGAAAGGCGGGTAGCGGGAAAACACATATTGCCATGGCCGCCGGTCTGGAAAAAGTGTTTAAAGAACGTAAATACGATTCCATAAAGCTGATAAAACCCATTGTAACCAAAAGCCGCCTCGGAGAGGACATCGGTTTTTTGCCCGGTTCGGTCAAACGCAAATTAATGCCCAAGATGCGTCCCTTTCTCGAGAAGCTTCGTCTGTTTACCAATAATTCCGATTCGGAAGAAGGATACCGTAAACTCCTCGATTCCGGTGTAATCGAAATATTGAATCTGGCTGATATTCGCGGCTCGGATTTGGCCAATTCCTTTGTGATTTTTGATGAAGCGCAAAACGCCAACCCCTTTCAGATGCGCACTCTCGGCACCCGGCTCGGCGAGGATTCCAAGCTGATTGTATTGGGTGACCCTACTCAGATTGACAGTATTTATCTTGATAAGTACAGTAACGCACTGATTAATCTGTACGAAAACGCAATAAACAACCCCACACCCTTTACCGCGCAGATTTGCCTGGTTCAGCTGGTACGTTCCCACACATCCCGCTGGTTCGAAAACACCATTCAAGCCCGTGACCACCGATGAATCTGCCTGTTCAGGATTTGCAGGCGTCTCTACTCGGCTGGTTTAAATCCAACAAACGTGAACTTCCGTGGCGGCACCCTACGGCAGGCTGGTATGAAATTTTTTTATCGGAAATTATCCTGCAGCAAACCCAGGTTTCCCAGGGGCTGCCCTATTACACAAAATTTACAAAGCGCTTCCCAAATATTGCCAGTCTGGCGAAGGCCACGGAAGATGAGGTACTTCAGATGTGGGCAGGACTCGGCTACTACTCCCGCGCGCGGAATTTACTGAAAGCAGCGCGAAAAATTACAAACGAATTTAACGGCCAATTCCCGCAAACTATGAAGCAGGCGCTCTCGTTACCGGGAGTGGGGCCGTACAGCGCCGCAGCCGTGCTGTCCATCGCCTTTAAGCAGCCTTTTGCCGTAGTGGATGGAAATGTGTTACGCGTTCTCAGCCGTCTTTTACTCATTAAAGATGATATACGACAAACCGCTACACGCAAGAAGATTCAGCAATTAGCCGATGAGCTTTTAGACCCGGCCCATCCCGGCGACTTTAATGAGGCTGTTATGGAATTGGGTGCCACTATCTGCCTACCGCAAAATCCCTTGTGTTCCCAATGTCCTTTATCAACATTCTGTAAATCATTTTCTTTAAATGAACAAAATACTCTGCCGTACAAATCACCACCACCCGCCAAACGGCAGGTTAAAGAATACGTGTGCATCATTCGCCGGGATAACCAGTACCTGCTGCGCCAGCGGCCGCACAAAGGACTACTGGCCCGCATGTGGGAATTTCCCACAATTGCGGTAAGCGCATTCCCCTGGGATGAAGCAGACATTCGTCGCGAAGCCGAGTTGATGTGTGGCTTTCCGTTAAAAATCAAAACCATAGGCCCGGCATTTACCCATGTGTACAGCCATATCCGTCTGGAGTATATTCCGGTATTTTTTTCAGCTACTTCTGCAGAAGAGCCACTTCCCGCGCAAGGGCAGTGGGTTCACCGCGAAGAAATGGAGACGCTTGCCATTCATCGCGCTCACCATAAAATAGAGTGGAAGTAATCGTTACTGTTCAGGGTAGGTTATTTTATTCCCTATTTGTGTGTGAAGAATAGCCGGGATTGAAACCGAAAATTAATAATTAAATCCCAGCGAGAAATAGAGCATGGACTGTCCGCGTGTGGTTTGACCATAAGCCAAATGCAGCGGCCCAAATATAGTCTCAACACCAAGATTTGCACCAATACCCGAAAAGAAGTCATCTGAGGTAAATACCAACGCCGGTTTTTTCCAGATACCGCCAAAATCATATCGGAGTGAAAAATAAGTATTTTTTAAAATGAAATTATCCTTACCGAAATGCCAGGGTAAGCGGTAACGATATTCCATATTCATAGTAACTAATTGTCTGCCGTAGTACTGATTTTCATGCAATCCGTAAAACGTATTCAATCCCCCAAGACGGAAGTTTTCGGAAAAGGGCATGGAATTATCGCCGATTCCCACAAACATGCGTAAATGCCAGGTATGGACCCGCTGAAAACTGTAGTAACCTTCCAGATTAATCAACGCTTTGGTGTACGACTCTTTAGTTTCGAATACAAACCGGTTGCCGGTTTCCCAGGCCCAGTGGTTGTAGATACCTTTGGTAGGAAAATCAATTCTGTCCCGACGGTCTGCCAGCGCACGTAGGGCAAAGGTGCGTAATTCAATATTTTGCGTGTGGGTAAAAGCGCTGTTCTTCGACTGGTCAATAATATTTTCATTGCGCAATTCCATCACCAAACGCCCGATGCGCCGTACCTGGCGCCCCAGTTGAAAGCGCACACCGCGCCGTTCTTCCCTGTACACACCGTTGTGGTCTTCAAAAGGGTTGACCTGCCAGCTGTAGTAGCCCTGTAAATCATAGGTAAAATAACTAAAGAATATCCGGTCATCACGAATCTTAAGACCCAAAAACCCATCTTTGTTTCCGAACCGACCAACGACCATAGTTTTAATACCTGTTCCCCAGGCACTTTCATCGCCAAATTTTAAATAGGCCTGAGCGCCGCGGTCCGTATCGTATTTACCACCCACGCGCAACAACACAGAGGATTTTTCTTTGACTTTAACCAATAAAATATTTTGTCCGTTTTCCGTAAGCACATCCGAATTTACCCGTTCGTATAACTGAGTAGCGTACACATTCTGGATGGCTGACCGTATCCGTTTTCGATTGAATACTTTCCCTTTAAGTCCGGAAAATTCCCTTAAAATCACATAGTTCTTCGTCTTGTCATTCCCAACAATACGCAGGTCATGAATCACCCCTTCATCGAGATGAATACATAAACGGCCTTGATGCCTGTCCCAATCCACCTGCATCGTATGCATCAAAGCGTACCCGTTCCGGCGGTACAAATCCACTATTTCATTCAAATCTCTTTGAAGGATATGGGCATTCAGCAACTGACCGGTACGCGACTGCAAATAGCGGTTCAATTCTTCGGAAGAAAAACGGGTATTCCCTTTCCAGCACAATTCATTTAAAACACCAAAAGGCTCTCCACTTACCCAAACAGTACCCACGCTGTCTATATTCAGGCGTACCTGTTGAAAGGATCCGGCGTGCAGGAGTGCATCTAAATCGTCATTGATTGCGCCGGTGGTAAGCGTATCGTGATGCAAAATATTCAGGGATTGCAAAAGATGAACAGGCAGCGTTTGGATTCCTTCAAAACGAACCGCATGTACTGCAATGGGCGTTGTCTTTTCACACTGCTTATCCGCTATTTTCTGTTTTATTTGCTTCAACCGTTTCATGGTTTCACGGTAACCACGATGTACCAACGCATCCAGATTGCTGAAATCATCGTTTAAACGGGCATTCAAATCGGGTTGAATGAGAAAATCGGCCTGCCTGGCCTGGAGCTTTTTGGACAGTTCCGATAAGATGGTCGTGGCCTGATCCACTATTTCCCAGGGCGCCTGCAGCCGTTCCCGGTCACGCAGATGGGCGGTTACATCCACCGCAATGATGATATCCATGCCCGCCCGACGCGCCACATCCACCGGTAGGTTGGAACGCAGCCCGCCATCGACCAACAACATACTGTCTAACGGAACCGGAGCGAACAGCAGCGGAACAGCGAGGGAAGCATTGATACTTTCCGCCAGGTTACCCCGCTTTAGTACCACGCGTTTGCCGCTGACCAAATTCGTAGCTACCGCTCTGAAGGGCACACGTAAATTGTCAAAATTATCCCGCGCCTGATAGGGCGCTTTCAGGATTAAATCGGACAAGGTGCTTAAGACACGCTGCCCGGGTGAAAAGGCGGTTGGAATGAACGGATTACCATTCTTAAAACGAATGGAAAGCAGGTAGCGGTCTTCATCCGCTTTTTGGCCTACATACAAAGCGCCGCGGCCCGGGTCATCTTTGTAAATATCTTTCCAGTGAATACGCTGCATAATGCGCAGCAGTTCATCCGGTGTATAACCGGAGGCATACAAACCGCCTATCATACTGCCCACACTGGTGCCCACAATCACATCTATGGGGATGCGGGCATCTTCCAATGCTTTTATCACCCCCACGTGCACCAGTCCCCTGGAACCGCCGCCACTGAGCACCAGGCCAATTTTAGGTCGGGTGGGTAAAGGGGAAGCGGATTGCAAATGAAGCGTTCCGCCTTTAAAATCAATGGTTTTGGAAAACCGATGTTCCGCCTGCAGATTATTTAACCCCAGAATCAAAACAAGGGACAAAATCCAAATCCTGTTGTTCTTATTCACCTGCATCTTCCGCCTTTAATAAGCGTTCAAAATAGCGTTCAATCATTTGTTTGTATTCCGGCGTAAAATCTTCCTTAAGCGCTTTTTGTCTGGCCTCTTCTATTTTTTCCTTATCCGCGCGCAAACCCGATTTAAGCGTTCCCGGGTCCTTAACTCCGTAAGGCTTTCCTTGTTCCGATTTGCGTTTTTTGGAGTATTTACGCTCTTCCATGGAATGCTGCGCGTCCAGCATGCGGGATAAGATGCGCCTCTGTCGTTCTATGGTTTTCCGGTTGAGCTGATTTTTAAGCAAATCTTTTTCCACTTCGGCCATGTCCTGACCAATCTGTTTTAAATCACCCAGCATATCCGAACGGGAACCCATTTTTTCATTTAGTTCTTCCATCGCTTTACGCAATGCCGCCTGACCGGCTGCCATGCGTTTCATCTGCGCCTGTTGCGATGGAGTCAACTGCCCGCTATTTCCCTGGCTTTGCAGCATGCTTAGGGTTTGCTGATTGAGCTGCCCTTGCTGCCCAGCCATTTTTTGCATGGCTTCCATGAACTGTTCAAAACCGGTACCGGATTTGGACTGCATCATCTGTGACATGGACTGCTGCATCTGCATGGCACTGTTGTTTAAAGCGCTCATCGCTTTTTGCTGCGCCTGCAGGGCAGAAAACTTACTACGTTCGGAAAGCTGGTCCAAACTGCGTTGCATACTCTGTTGCGCCTGGCGCAGTGCGGAACTGATTTGCGGCTTAATAAAAAAAGTCTCTTTGGAAACTTCTACGACTTTACTAATCACTTTTTTAAAATGTTCTTTAATCAGCCCCTGCTGTTTTTCGATTCGGTTAAAATTATTGCCCTGCGCCGGTGTTTGCCGGGTTCGCCGTAACACATCTTCCTGCTTAAACGAAAGCTGAAGCATTTCACCTGCAATTTCCTGCATTTTTTGCGCCAATTGCTGCTTGCCCTGTTGCAACATCTGAGCCTGAGCCTGCTGCATTTGTTTGCGCATTTGCGAAAACTGCTGTTGCAGACGCTGTGATTGCTGCATCGCCTGTGGCATCTTTTGGGCGGCTAATTGCTCTTGCATCGCCTGCATATCTTTTTTCAACGCATCCGATTGCAGCTCACTGCGTACCGAATCTACGGTTTGCTGCATCTTTGGGTATTTTTCACTCTGTTCCTGTTTGCGGAATGCTTCTAAATCGCGCTGTAAATTTTCCAGTTGCTGTTTTTGCTGCTTTTGCAGATTCTGAAGCGCTTCGGTTTGGGGCTGTTTGTTTTCCTGCTCCTGTTTTATTTGATCGCTTATTTTGTTCTGCTGTTGTTCTAATTTTTCCGCTTCTTTAACCAAGCGGTCCATTTTTTGTTCGAATTGTACCTGTTTTAACAGTTCCATAGTTCGTTCAATATTTTTCTCGAAAGCGGCCTGATCCAGTTTAAACTTCTGCAAAGCCTTTTGCGTACCCAAAGCGTTATTTTTTTGCAGAGAATCCTGTAGCTTTTGCAAAGCCTGCATCATTTCCGGCGTTACCACTTCTTTAAACAGCTCCTGCAGCTGATTGTATTTTTGCAGTACTTCGGGACTAATTAAATTATTTTTTTCTAATTTTTTAACAGCCTGTTCTAAATTTTTGCGTACCTCGTTCAGTTTTTTTTGCAACTGTTTTTGCCGTTCAAGCGCCTTTTCAATTTTCTGTTTTTTATCCCAATTCATTTTAGGGTCGCGTTTCAGTTCCCGATTGATTTTTTCCAGTTCTTTTTGTACAGAACGGCTCTCTTCTTTGATATCTTCTAATTTGGAAATTTGTTCATCCTGTTGCTGTTCCGATTGTTCAAACAAATCCTGCAGCGACGGAAACCAGACCATATACAGCGAGCTCTTCCCTTTCCCCGGTTTACCTACGGTGCGGTTGTCTTTGGCTTCGGCATAATAAAGCAGGGTATCGCCAAAGGCGAGCGGAAGGGTGTTAAAATCCCACTCTTTAATTACAGATGCCGAAGAAGCCGGTTTAATGGAAAGCTGCTCCGCACTCCAGGTGGTGTCTGTTTGCCGTGCGGCCCGGTTGCGAATGCGGTACAAAAAGCGCAAACGCGCTACGCCAAAATCATCTTCCGCTTCTATCTTCAATCGTAGCACACCATCCAGCGGCTGTTCCACATCCTGTCCCGGTTCCGGAATACGTACAAAAGGATTCTGGTCTTCCAGAGCGCTGACCCGGTAAGAAATAGGATTCTGATTTTCAATCCCCGCCGTATCACGAAGTGTAAAATGGTAGCGGTCATTTTGTGTAAGATAAAATTGGCCGGAAAGAAAAACGCCGCGCTGCTTCAAACCAATGCGCCTTCCGGAATCGAATAGCAATTCTGCCTGCCCCGGCAGGGCATTCAGCCTGGCCGAAATCATAATCCGGCTGCCGGGCAGGGCGCTCACATCGCCCACATTGCGTTCCAGCTGAGATTCCGGCAGACCGGTGTAGGCCGGCGGCTGAACCCGTACATCCAGAGTCTCCACACGGGGCGGTTCCAGCACGCGTACGGTAAACACGGGTGAGTGCAGAATTCCATTCAGCGCTTCATCCATAAGCGGAATGCCTTCAATGCGGTACGTTAGGGTTTGTCGGATATTTTTCAACTGAATTACGTAAGCAGAGTCTGTTTTAATTAAGGGCCGCACCAGCGACGTCTTTTGCCCCAGAGTGTGCAATTCGCATGATTCCAGTGCCGGCCCGCTGTACTTTACTTTTATCAGAAGAGGGTTGCCGCTGATAATCCGGCCATTACCCGGTATAACATCAAAATAAAAGTTCGGCGCCGTTACATATGCGTTGGATGGATTAACCAGGCGTTTGGTTGAATGCCAAATATCCGGAAAGCGCCATGCGAATACAATCAGTATACCCACAGCCAACAGCAACAGCCATTTTAGCGGCGGCAAAAACTGAGAGATTAGCAATTGGGAACGAAAATCTTCGTTCCGATACGGTTCCAGTTTCTGCAGCACCGCCGCGCGTCGCAGCGCATCGGAAGCAGCAGGCTGCTCTTTGGTGCTAAGCTGATATGCCACCACAAAATCATCTTTGGAGGCGGGATAAAACGACGCCAGCTCTTTAGCGCTATCAGTGAGGTCGTCTGTACGTGCCTGTCTCCAGGCTTGCAAGGGCGTGCGGAATAAAAGAAAGGCAAACCAAATCAGCAGCCCCGCATTCATCAGCAACAGCCCCCAGCGGCTCCATTCCGAAAAATGGAAGAGATGATCGGCCAGAGCGGAACTCAGCCAGATAATCAGAAGAATAAACATCCAGCGAATACCAGCCGAAAGCCACAACAGGCGCAAACGCTTCTGCTGAAACGCTTGTAAATCCCGGATAAATTGTCGGACGTTGGTATCCATTAGTTCATTAACGCGTAAAGTAAAATATTAACAGCCATGCGCAGGGCCTGTTCACGGACTTCCGGCGGGTCGTCGTGGATGCCCGCATCTTCACAGCCGTCGCTGATATCCGTATTAAAGCTATAAAAACAGACCATCCGGCCCTGGTAAAACAGGGCTAAGCCATGTGGTGGCCCTCCGGCATGTTCATGGATTTTAGGCAGGCCCTGACTGAACTGGTAGTATATGTGGTAAATGGGGTGCGAAAAAGGCAGCTCGACAAATTGCAGTTCCGGAAAGACCTTTTTCATTTCCCGCCGAAAAGAGCGGTCCATACCATAATCATCATCTGCAAACAAAAAGCCGCCGGCAATCAGATAGCGGCGCAATGCGGAAGCTTCTTCGCTCGAAAAGAAAATATTACCGTGGCCGGAAATATAAGCAATGGGCTGTCCGGAAAATTCCGGATCCAAAATACGATACGCCACCTCGCGTGGTGCTACACTGGCAGCACTTACACGGCTGGTACGACGAAGAATATTGGTCCAGGTGGTTTTATTGCCGTACCAGTCACCGCCACCACTGTAATGAATACGTTGTGGTACCACTTCCTGGGTCCACGCAGAAATGGAGAATAACAATAAAACCATGTATGTTTTTAACAGCATAAAAAAAATCCCGAAACGATTTACATCATCTCGGGAAAAAGTAATTTATTATTGTAAAAATAACAAGTTAAATTAACTGTTTCTTTTTACTTGCCCGTAGCAAACTGATAGCGTCGCGAACGGGAATTCAGGTTCATCTGTGCCAGGATAGAACGCACCTGGAACCAACCTATTTTAGTGTAGCCGAACTTGGAACTGTTTAGTTCTTTTTTAATCTTAAAGGCTCCAAAGGAAGGATTCTCTTTAATAATCAGCTTGATTTTTTCTTCAACCGATAATTCCGTGGCGCTCATTTGTTGCTGTTCCACGGAATCGGTTCGGGCAGCTGGACTTGACATTGGCTGTGTCGTTTCTACCGGTTCCTGCTCTTCCGGTTTGGGAAGCGTTATTTCTTTAGCAACCGGTTTTCCTGAAGCCTGAAGCATTTCAAATTTATTAACGGCTTCATCTACGGCATCATACACGTCTAAAATATGATGAAATTCCAGAAGCTCAAAAATTTCATACACATCGGGCACCATGCGCACCAATTTTAAATCACCACCATTTTCTCGAATGGATTTGATTTCACTGATAAAAATACCCCAACCGGCACTGCTGATGTAATCCACATTGCCCAGGTCAACAATTATAAAAAATCGGCCTTGTTTTAGCAGCGAATCGAGCGCTCTTTCCAGTTCGGATGAAGTAGTGGTGTCAATATAACCACCTACTTTAATAATTGAAATGTGATTTCTGCTACCGGCAATTTCAGTTGAGACCTGAATACCTTCCATTGAATCCTCCTAACAGGAATTTCATCTAATATGCTTAATGCTGATCTTCATTTTTTTCTGTGACTGGTGGTGTTATTGATGATTTACTAATAATATTTTTTTGAATCAATTTCGCCCGTATTTGGTCCAACTGATTCGACGAACTCTCTTTTTCCACAACAATACCTTGTTCAAGCCTATGTCTGATTAGTCCAATTTTATTTATAGATTCGAACAACCTGCTGTAATCTTTAAATTTATTGTCTTTTTCGACATATTTCAACATATCTTTTGCATTTACTAATAATTCATTTTCAGGAATTTCTTCAAAATGTTCATCCATAAAAACAAATACTTCATGCATTTGCTTAAAAACACGAAGAATTTCCGGCATCTTTTTCAATCCCGGATGACGTGAAATCATTTTAAAAAGCACACTAACCTTGTGCACATCTGCTTTTGGTGCATTGCTCTTCGGGAGCCCTTTAAGCAATTTTTCAACCTGTTCAATGTCTTCCTTAACATTCTGATATAGTGCAGTAATTTCTTCCTGTTTTAATACAGGTGTAACTTTTTTGATTAAATCTGCTTTGGTTTCCGGTTGTCCGGTTAATTTTTTCTTGACCACTGTTTTCCGTTTAGGCGTAGGTTCTGGCGAAGGTGGAAACATAGTCTCTGGTTTTTCTTTTTTAGGCAGGACCGGTTCCGGCTCGGGAGAAGGCGGTGCCGTAGGTTCTACTGGCTTCGCTTTTGGTTCACTGGTTACAATATTAATTTTATGAACTGTTTTTTTAGTATTTTCCTCTGAAGTCAAAGGTTTAAAGGGCGATGGTGTTTCGGATTTATTACGTTTGGAAATAACATCAGCCGAAGATTCAAAATCCAAAATAACATTGCCGTCTAAGGTCATTAATGGAGTACCTGGTTGTTTTATTCGTTTTTTCCCGCCCTTTGCCAAATAGCGCATACGCAGTTCCTGCGTATTTAATCGCAATTTAACTAATTCGTTGTAAATACGATCCGGATCAATACGTACATTTCCGTATTCATCTTTACGCAATTCATAGGCAATTAATTTGGGACCATAGTCCGGATGTTTACGGATGATATCGAAAACTTTAGTTTTAAGCTCAATGGAAAGATGTTTCTTCTCCACAATATCACGACTGTCTAGATAGGCTTTTAATCCTTTCTTGCCTTTACGTTTTATAATTTCCTGATAGGTATAATATTGATGCGGTGAAATACGTAATTGTTCTAAAGCATCTTTTACTTTTACGCCGCTTTCTATTAGGCGTGCAACTTCTTCGTGCAAATTGTACATCACTTCACTGGACATCATTTTTTCTTTGATGGCTACAAAAGTAATGTCATCATTTTGAGGTGCACCACCTGTAAAACTTTTTAGTTCACTATTTATACTTTTAACAAATTCACCCACATCCAAGTGGCTGTTTTGACGGATAGAATTTAAAAAACGTTCCTCCCGAAACAGCTCGCGGTTGGCATTCATTGCTTCGGTTATACCGTCTGTGTAGAGTACCAAAATATCATCTTCTTTTAAACGAATAGAATCGGTTTGTATTTTTCGTGCAAATAGATCCAAATCTGGTAATTGAATACCAACGGGAAAACCGGTAGGATTTAAATAGTATGTCTGCTTAGTAGATCCACGGTATAAGATCATGGGATTATGGCCGGCACTTGCAAAATGAATTTCCCGATTGCGCGAATCAAGAATAATGTAGAACATGGTTACAAACATGCCACGCTTCATGTCGTCGGCGACAAAACGGTTTACCCGTGCTAACACATCGGCCGGATTTTTATTTCCTCGTGATTCCAATCGAAGCGCCGTACGAATCATGGTCATAATCAATGACCCTGGAACCCCTTTTCCGGATACATCGGCTACAATAATACCGATAGAATCGTCGTCCACTTCTACAAAGTCGAACAAGTCACCGCCCACTTCTTTGGCGGCTTCGTAATACGAAGCAATTTCGTATCCTTCCACTTTGGGGAAGTCGCTCGGTAACAGCATTTGTTGAATTTCCTGTGCAACCTGCAATTCTTTTTGCAGTTTCTGCTGTTCCATTAAATTGACCTGTGCTTCACGAAATTTATTGGTCATTTCATTAAAGGCCTGGGCGATTTCACCAATTTCATCCGAAGCATCAATATCAATTTCGTCCTGATCTACTTTGCCGTGCACTACCTGCCGTACCCAATCAGCTAGATTATGGAATGGAGCCAGAATTTTATGAATAAGGAAAAACAAAGCAATAAAGCCCAAAACCAAAATAATCAGTAATACAATAATTATTCTTAATTTTAAATGATTCACCCGTAAAAGTATTTTTTCCTGCGAAGTCCAAATATGAACACTACCCAGCATAGTATTATTTAAAGCAATATTTGTAGATAAATCATATACATGACTTGTATCCGATAATGTATTCAGAGTTACAAGAGTCCGTCCCAGGGTATCAACAATTTGTGCGTTTTTAGAAAATTCGTATGTATTGAAATCATATATTTTACCTGTATTAGCCCAGGCATGAATATACCCTGTACTATCTGTGATAAACACTTCATCTACAATATCGGGGTGGGCCATACGTAAGGCATAGGCTTTTTCAAACAATTTGGTATCATTTTCATTCAATAAATCATCCAGCGTATTATCGGCTAGAGAAACACTGGCTGCGGCTGCAATTTTTAAGGTCTCGTCTCTGGTTGAATTTTCCAGGTTAGAATACACAGGAACAAAAATAAGCATAGCTAAAACAATGAATATAACCGCCGCAAAAATTGAATATTTCATTTTAAGATTCAATGTGTGCCAGGCTTGAATGGCTTTAGATTCGTGCATGGTTTCGCGGTATTTGGTAAGCCGGAATTCATTACCGTTTTCCGTGACAGAATACTGTAAATCATCCATTAGTTTACGCATCATCAAAATGCCCAAACCACCTTTTTTACCAATATCCACATACTTGGCCAAATCGGGTGTGTTCGCCTGACGCGGATCATAAGCACGTCCATGATCGACAATTACAATGGTTAAACTTAGACGCCGGATAATGGCTTTAATGGTAATTTCACCATTTTTAATATCCCTATAGCCATGACGGATAATATTGGTACAGGCCTCATCCACTACCAGTTTAAAGGAGTTAACCAGCTTATCATGATACCGGTATTTTTTTCCTATATGCTCTATAAAATCACGTATCTGAGTTAGATAGCTCATTTGAGCCGGTATGGTGATTTCTTCTTTCTGTACATTTTTAAACATGAATTAATCCGTACTAATTATTCTTTTTTTAACCGTTCCCGGGCACTTTCAATTGCTTTTAAAACTTTTTTATTATAGGGATGAATTTTCAGTATTTTTTCCCAGATAGTAATAGCATTTTTGTATTTCCCTTTAACAAATTTATCTACACCCTGTAAATATTGCCGTTCTGTTGCTGCATCCATGGGCTGGCTTTTGCCAACTGTTTCAATTTTAGATTTCTGATAATATTGCTTCGCTAACGGGTTTTCCGGGCTGATCTGAAGCGCTTGTTCAAATACCTTTGTGGCCTCATCGTATTGCCCGATTTCAAACAGACTCATTCCTTTTTGTATATTTTCCTGCAATTTAATACGTTTGCTCAGGGTTTCAATTTCCGTCTGAATGGCCTGATTGTCGCCACCTAGCAAACGGGCATCTGCCAGCAAACCAAGCGCCTTGGCATAGTTTCCATTTTTAAATTCCTGCCGTCCCTGTTGAATTAAACGGCTGGTCTCTTCGGACATGCGCCGTTTGGTGGTCTGTATGGCCGATGTAATGGATGTTTCGTTGGGCGCTCGTTCTTTGGCTAAATTAAACTCGATTAACGCTTCCATATATTGTTTTTTATCTAAATACAAACGCCCCTTATCAAAATGTGCCTTAACAAATTTACGATTTGCTTCGGCACGATCCTTATCCAAAGCAGTCTGAACTGCTACATTCTGTTCCTGTTCTATTTGGCTATTTAATTTATTTTCCGCCGAATCCAACATCACTGTCGCACGTTTATTAAAGGCATCTTGGCCGATTACTTGTTGATACTCGACAATTGCGTCCAAATATTTACCTTCTTTAAAAAAACTATCTGCATTGGCTATATGGGTATGAATAAATTGCTGCCGGTCTTTTTCGCGCATGGCTGCAATAAGCTTTTCTTCTTCTGCCTGGCGTTCGGTTTCGGCCTGGGCTAACATTTCATCCCGAGTAATCCCAAAATTAAAAGTAAGCGAAACACGATGAACCGATGGTAAAATATCCGTATCCGCCAACTGCCCAAACGCATAATCAATCTGAAAAACACTGTATTTAATACCTGCACCGAAAGCCGGGTAACGTCCGTCATACCCTGCGCGAAGCATGGCAAAATCGCGAAAACGATATTCTGCTCCAAAATGATACCGCATATCACGGTACTGCGAATAATCAGCGTCAAATAAAGCAATTAATTGATTACTTCCACTAAGAAAATTTATTTTTTTTGAAATTCCCAAACGAACGCCAAGTGGAAATTTATCTATATCCACACCTTCATTCACCTGGGGCGCAAAGAGATTACGTACAGAAAGGCCCAGCGCCCAGTCTTGCAGAAAAGGGCTATCGAAAAACTGCGGCATATATAACAATCCAAAATCCATACCTACACCCAAATCAACTTCACCATTCAGGTTCGACCAACCGCGGCGTACCGCATGGACGGTTAACCCGGCTGTTACATCCCAGGGAAGCCGTTTTGCATACGAAAAATATCCGTGGTATTCTTCGAATGAAAAGGTGCCGAGATCTTCATTGCCCGGCCCCGTATGATGAATCCCTCCGATTCCAATCCTGCCTACTGCCAGCCCAAATGTTCCGAGATGTAGGGTGGGATAAGCATATCCCATAAAATCATACAACGTTCCTTCAAAAAGCGTACTGTGAAACAAAGAGATACTTTGCTGATACACATGTTCCAGACCGGCAGGATTCCAGGTAATGGCCGAAGGATCATCTGCTAAAGAAGTAAACGCCTGACCCAGCCCAATCGCTCTGGCGCCAAAACCGTAACTGAGATTGCTCTCCGTTCCGCCCTGGCCATCCTGGGCCCAAAGCGGTATGTTCAATAAAAGAATGCTTATCAATACAAATAGTTTTTTCATCGCTGTACCTATTTAATATATGCGATTTTTGTAATATACCTTTTTGTAGGCTGTCCATTTTGCGGACGGATTTCTACCGTACACAAGTAAACGCCATTGAGCACAATGCGTCCGCGGTCATTTTTCCCGTTCCACTGAACCCGTTTTTCATACAATCCGGCAGGTAAACTCTGCAAATTTTGATGCCATACCAGCTCGCCCATTAACGTAAAAATACGTACATTCACATCTGCCGTATTTTCCAAACGGAAAATGATATTTGTTGTTTTATAAGTGCGTCCGAAGGGATTAGGATAATTACCGAAACTATCTTTGGGATTTTCGGACACAACGGTGAAGGCTTTGGATTGCAGGTCCGAACTTTCATCGATTTTAACACCACTGCTGTCTGTTATTTCCAAAGGACTATTCGGATCAAAATCATAAATCGTTACATTACGCAGTACAGCCCGGAATCCACGATTGATCACTTTATCCTGAAATTCGGTTAAAATGGCATATTTGGAATCGGTCCGCGCCGTAATTTCCGCTTCTTCGGTAAACACAATTTGCATGGGATTGGATACGGTATCCGAAAGAGTGTAATCAATATAATCGCTTACTTTCGCCAGATTCATGGTTTTAGCCGAAGCACTGCCGGTTGCATCTACCACACGAATTCGCTTAAGCATGGAAAAGAGAGACCGCGCGCTTAATAAATTTTCGGGACTGTTATCGCCGGTAGAGGAATAAAAGGCAAGGTCTAAACCACGCACTTTAATCGGATCGTCATATTCGGCATTGGAAACCGTAAAGGCCATCAGTGGAATTTCTCCCTGAGGATGGGTAAATGACGAATCGCTGATAAAGTTGCGGTCAACCTGAACAACAATGGATTTTTGGCGTACACGCAAAGGAATAAAAACCGTTCCCGAATCCGTATCTACCTGTACGGTTTGCTCACTATTTTTATCTTTCGGGACAACACCGTATTTAAAATGGAAACCCGAAGTCATATCTGCCTGAGGCGCCTTTACGGTCCAGCTGAGTGTTTCTCCGAGTTGGCTGAATGATTTGCTAAATGTTCCGCTGCTTAACCTAAAGCCTTTATTCAGAATATCAGCCGAATCAAGAACAACCGTACCACCACCTGCAATCTTTGCATATTCCAGAGTACCGATCTTTTTGGCATATAAGGGCATCAGGCTTATTTCTACTTCCTGCCCGCGTGAAACAAGACCTGTATTGGCTACAGATGTGGGAAGTATGGTTACATTTCCTAAAGCCACAACAGCATGTTTCTGAATTTGAACCATTGTATTTGTTTGGCCGGAAATGACCTTACCGCTGTTTTTATCTTTACCAAACACCTGTATGGCAATGGATTCGCTGCCGCTGCCATTGTAGCCCGCCGGAATGGCAATATTCCATTCAGCTGTTTGCGCTTCATTAAATGGTAGCAATTCTGCCGGTGCCGTTCCCAATGCGGAAGGTAAAATCACACGGCCGCGCAAATCTTCTACGGTTTCACTCACGTCTGCCTGAACGCGAAGCGTCATGGTTTGACCGGTGGAAACCGTATCCGGATGAACTGCTGTTACCTGATTAATTGTTGCCGCTCCGGCCACAAATAATTCTTTTTGAGATAAGGGATTCTGAACAAAGGCCGGTGTACCGGAATTTTCATCCAATGGTATTTCCGTTATTTCAGCTTCAATCGTCTCATCACCCAAAGCTGTTATCTGGTTTATTTGGTTTTCAATAGGATAAGCATGATTGGCAGCTACGGCGGCCATAGGTGTTGGGGCGGTTGACGACAACGCTTTAATCCACCAGTAAACCGGATTATCCACCGTAAAAGTACGTATGCTGTCTGCGGGCAATAGATTTCCTGATACGTCGCTGAATGCAAAACGACTGCCGAGGCGCAGATGCAACTGCCCCTGGCCGGTCACATGCGCGGAAGCGGTTCGATTGCTGACCAAAACCTGTATACGGAAAACCTGGCCCTGAGAAACAGTATCGTCCACAGCGCCCGCAGGCTCGGTAATTTTTAAGCTTAATTGCAGACTACTGCGGTTAATGGTAACAAAACCTAGTTTAGTAGATCTTTCTGTTTTATTCAGTCCGCTATTTTTATCCTTTCCACGGTAAACGATATAAATAGAATCCGCTACAGCGTGAGCAGCCGAAGGAGCGAGCAGATGCCAGCGTACCGTATCGGCATTGTTAAAAGCGGTTAAATCAATCAGCGAGCTATCTGTTAGGGCAAATCCTTCGGGCAAGACAATTTGCGCTGTCCTTCCGGAATCAGCCATGGACGTATTAAATTCAAAAACACTTTCCACCTGAAAAGATTGACCGGTCGAAAGGATACCATCCTGAGCACCAGACGGTGAGCTTACCACAAAACGGGATGAAGCGATGGAACCCGCCATATCCACGTGCACCTGCTGGCTGTCCGCTTCTGCGCTCAACAGTACCGGCTGCGCGCTGTTCACATCCATGGGAATGGTATGAAAGGCAACACTAAACGTATCCAAAACAGATTCCGCTTTTGCGGTGCCGGCGATAACGTTCCACTCAGCTTCCGGCACTGTTGCATTAAAGCCCTGAATGGAAGTGCTTCCGCTCGCAAAACTAAATCCCGCAGGCAGATGCAGTTGTAAAGCGCCGGAGGTATACAAAGCATCCCCAGCATTTTCTATGTTTGCTTTAATCCTAAAGTCCTGCCCGGCGGACAGGATTCCGTCTACCGCTCCTGCCGGCGCGCTTATGTGCGTCTGTACAGCCAAACGAGCCGGACGAACCACCTGCACAGCCTCGGCATTGTCCAAAGGCTGACGCAGATTAATACGGTTACCTGCCAAATCCAAGGCGGAATCTGCCACAGCTGTAAAACTATGGGTACCGGCGCTGGCTATGGATGTCGTTAAATGAAAATGTACCGTATCTGCAGGAATTAACCGATTGAGAGTAACCGGTTGTAGCAAAGCATCATCTTTATAAAGAGAAAGATAAGCGGTTTTAATGGTATCCGATCCCAGATTGGAAACCACCATATACAATTCAAATATCTGATCCTGATTCACTATGGGCGCTTTGGGGGCTAGGACCACAAGAGAATCGATGCGCAGCTCGGCCGGGGAAATCACCTGTACCGAATCGGATACTTGAACCTGCGTGCTTCGAACCGAAATATTAGGTGTGCGCAAATCGCTGAAATCCAATTGCGGTTGAGGAATAACCGTCCCAACCTGCGCCTTATCTGTCAAGGCGAAACGGTATTCATATGTGGTTTGGGCTCCCGGTGATAGGGTATCCGGAAACACCGGAGCTGTTGTAGTCAGCCAGTCATTTGTTACATCCTCAGCGGCATCCACATTAAAGAAGTTCATTTGAATGCGTTCTATACGTGCCGAAGATTGTCCGGAATTTTGAACGCGCAAACGCATGGCTATATCCGTTTGCCCTTGCCTTACCCGGGCAGAATCAATTTCTACCGCTGAAAGGACTACCGCAGCAGATGGAATGATATGTAAGCCCTGAGAAATAGTATCCTCAGAATAAACAACCTGTCCATCGGCTAAGGTACCGCGCATAAACCAATGGACATCATAATCCCCTGCCGCAATATCACCAGGCAAAGAAGCTGATTGATAATTTACTATTGTTGAATCCAACGGACTGCTGCCCGATGCCCGACCTTTTAACGTATAACGTCCGGCCAGGTAGATGGGAGCCATGCCTGTATTTAAAATCTCAATATAACTGGAATCCGGGTCAAGTGTTAAATCCGCTGTACCGGAATCGGTAAAAGCGGCGCTAAACCGAATGGTCTCCGCGGCAACGGCTGTATCGGGTGAAAGAGAAGCTGCCACATAATTGGCTTGTCCGCCGGACTGGATTTGCAATGTGGCATGATCGCTGGATTCGATTACGGTCGAACCATTTTCAAGGGATACCTGCCCATATACATAAAGGGGGCCGGTAATAAAATCGGCCGGAATATCAAAAGTAAACGTTAGTTCATTATTGTTTTGCTTTTGAAGCACTGTCAATGTATCGGTGCGTTGGTAGTTATCTACTGTAAGCAGTGCACCACCGCTATCCTTAAAAATCAGCTTTGTGCCATCTGCATCTATGGATTGTGGGTCCACTCCGTTGCGAACAAACATGGAAGCATGAATATTTTTTTCGCCCCACACCGCATTCTGTTTATCTAAAGTTATTTGGGTAATGGATATTATGCTATCCCCGTAGGAAAGGATTCCGGCATTCATGGTTTCATCAAAGCTATCGTCATGATTGGATGTACCTCGTAGAACAAGTCGAAAACGGTAATCCCCTTCTGTCAGACCACTTAAAAAGGTTTCGCGAAAGGTCAGTGTTGTTTGTGTTCCATTACCACTGATACTTGTATCGCTGGTATCCGCTAAAGAAATATTATAATGACGAATCGTAAAATTATTATCCCAAAGTTGCAGGCGTGTCTGTGATGTATCCGCTGTTAACAGCGCCTCACCATCATTCTGTACCACAACGGTAAATTGTTTATTTTCATTTCCTGTAGATTCATTGGGTTCGGTATCGATCCATGTAATTGCAGGCGCCGTTTGAATGATCATTGTGTCTGCATGGGAACGTGTACTCGCCAGATCGGAGGAGGTATTCTTATCATAGCCACTAACCGAAGCGCTCAAATCCACAGCGCCGGAATAGGTTTCCGTATTAATATCCGCTTCAAAATCCAAGGTATCGGTTGTACCGCCTGCTAGGGTAAGCGGTAGATTTGGTGATAGCAGCGTTTGCGAAATATCTACCACCGGGTCAAAAGTTATTTCAGCGCTTTCCACAATAGCCCGCGCTTCACCGCTGTTACGAATTACCATGTACATGTGTGTATTTTGTTGATTCTGATTTACTGTATCAGGATTCGCCCAAGCTTGCAGCACAGCAAGTTGTGCTGCCTGCTGCACCAACAGGGAATCGGGTGTAAGCGCTGCTGTATCCGTATCGCTTTGCCCGTCATTAACATCCCGGCTAACCGAATGGCCCTGTGCTGTATACAATCCGGATTGTGCCGTTGTTTGTACTTCCAGGTTAAATGGAAATGAAACGGATTCTCCGGCTGAAAGATTCAACGGTAAGGTAGGTGTAGAAGACCGGGTTATGGTAAAGTTGTCGTTAGCAAGAGCGCCGTTTAAATACAGATTAAAGTTAACCGAATCAATTTGTGCTTCCGCACGATAGGCGCCATCCAGATTAGAGAGAATCACGATTCCCTGCAGGTTCTGCTGACCGGTTGAAGCTGTATCGGCCGAGACTGTAACCGATTGAATTTGTACATCGGGCCGCAGCTGCACTTCCCAACGGTCAAAGATCGCTTCATCTTCCACCCAGTAGGATTTCCCTGTTACCGGCTCATACACATAGGTACGCGTCCGGATGGTGTCGGGCCCGGTTTGCGCGCTGTTTTCTATGGTGATGGGCAACGTATACGTTACATCGTCCCCTGCGTCCAAAGTGCCTAAGGCCGGTGTGGGCGCACCAGCCGTGTAAGCAGCGGAGGTATTGTTACTATAATAGAGCAGCAAAGAATCAATGCGTGCCGGATCACCGCTTTCATTTTGCAGTCGAACTCTTACCGAAGCTGTGGATTGCCCTACAGAAACCTTATCTTGTGAACCGTCTACCGAAACAATACGAATAGCAGTGTTTCCACTGATAATTCGCCATTGTAATAAATCATTTGAGAGAATGGATGCGCTTGAAGCTGCATACTGATCTCTGTAGGTAACCTGTGTTTTAAACGTATCCTGACCGGTAGCGGAATTATTCTTTACATCCATTAAATCGGTTACAGTTGTATCGGCTCCACTATTAATCACGAAATCAAAATCCGGATAGTGGTGGGCATACAAACCGATTCGTTCCTGTACATCTAAAGATGAAATAAGAGCCGGAGCACCGCCACTATTTTGCAGATGAATAGAAACCGGAATCCCGCTCTGACCCAGACTGACCACTGTATCCGGTGCAGTCATACTCAGCACCTGAATCGAGGCCGGGGTAGTTACCATCCAATCATCGGTTTGAGTAGCATGGGCATCGTTTAAAGTAGAGTCAAATTCCGTAACTACCCAGTTAGAATCCCGTCCCGCTGCGCGGGCGTCCAGGGTCTGCGACCCGGTGGCCGCATCCTCCGGAACCATAAAGGAGTACAGAAAACTACGCTGTTGTCCGCTATTTAAAGCCACAGGCAATTGCGGAGAAAGCGCCGATGGTGAGCCGTAAGGCGAAAGGAGCAATGTATCCAAAACCATGGCTGCTTCACCGGAGTTACGGACATAAATGGTTACAGAGGTATCCGTACCCTGGGCAATAAAATCTGCTGCCGCTACCACCGAATCCACTGAAACTTCGGCTGGCTGCTGAACTACTAATTCATGAGGCGTAGGTTGAGCATTGCTAAAAGCCACGTGGTTATCCGTACCGGAAAGCTGCAATTCCATTGCATAGGAACCGGAAGCGCTTTCTTCATTCCCGCTTTCAAAATTCAGGGTTACATTCTGCCCGCCCGGAATCCTTGTGGGGGAAACCAGGGTTCTGTAATAGGATGGCGAACTCTGTACTTGTAAGCGCGTATTGGATACATCCAAAATCAAATCTGCCTCGCCTGTATTCGTTACATCTACGGTGGGCGCAAACGTTTGGCCGGAAGAAATGCGCGCCGGCTGGTTATCCGTAATTACAATCTGAACCGCCTGCTGAATCAACCAACTATCCGTAGTATCGGCGCCCACATCCTGCAGAGTGGTAGCATCATACGTATTGTGCCCGTACACCGTGGCATTAAGGGCATCGGTTCCGCTGGAAGCATCGGAGGCAATTTCCACTTCAAACAGAAAGGTATCACGCGAGGCGGGTTGCAGGGTCCGACTCAAATCGCGCTTAATGCTGGCTTCGGTATAATTGCCCGCAGGAAGATTCAGACGAATACTGTCCACCACAACAGCGGAATGTCCACTATTTTCCACACGCACCAAAACAGGGCGTTCTGTCTGTCCGGTGCTAACCGTATCCAGGTCGGCTTTTACGGAAAGCAGATGCAAAGCGCCTTTACTAATTACATCCCAGTTATCATATGCAGATACATTTTCTTCCGAATAATGGACATCACTGTTCGCATCCTGATAACGGATTTTCACACGAAACGTATCCTGCCCCGTAGGTGCATCCGCAGCCACACGGATGGCAAAACGCAAAGTATCTTCTGCACCCCCGGAAAGAGTAAAAGGATAATTCTGTTGAGCAGTAAGAGTGTAGACTGAAGCATAGGATATGGCCACACTGTCTTCCGAACTAATCACAGCAGAAGCCTGACCGGAATTGCGCACAGCTATTTTAAGGGTATCACCGCTTTCGCCCTGACTGACCACCGTATCGGTCAGTGATATTGTTTGGATCGTCAAAACACTTACAGTCTGCACGGAAAGGGTATCATTTTGTGAGGCCGTGTACAAGGTATCTTTTGCAGGTGCGCCGTTTTCCGTTCCGCCAAGATAGAGAGTGCCTAAATAATCGGCAGCAGGTAAGGTTAACCCTGTGGAAATAAATTGTAAGACAGTCTGTGCATTCCCGGATAAGGCCTGATTGCCGTCCAGGCCAAACGACTGGCCGCCAAAATCGAAACGGGTGGAATCTTTATTCAGCAGAAAATCATAGTTTCCATCATTTTGAACCGTAGCTTCCAAAGCTACAACCTGCCCTTCGGAAACCGTTTGCGGACTAAAAGAGACATAGGTCAGATTGATGCCTGCCGTAACCGTAAACTGGTCGGTTTGGTCAGCTGCGTCATCGGAAACCTGCTCACCGGTTCCTTCTGCAATGCCGTTCATGTAGCCATCGAGCAACACGGTTCCGGTAGTTGCATTATCGGGAACCATCACCGTATAATAGAAATCCGCCGTAGAATTACTGTTGATCCTTGTGGGATTGGTAGCGAAAGCCGAAACCGTATACCCTTCTGCCGGATTAAAAAGCAATCCGCTGTTTAAATTGATTAGATCATAGGAACCGCTATTCTGCACGCGCATATGAATACGGTTCATGACGCCTCCGCGGGGAACTACTTTTTCAGCCGGATCCTGCACTTCAACCAGAAGCACTTCGAGCGGCAAAACAGACAATTCGCCCGCACCGGTAGTTAAGACGCCATTTAAATTCTCATCATCACCGCTCCCCGCAAACTGAATAGAGGGCGAATAATTTCCTCCGTTAAAATCAGAAGGAATAGGAACTTCTGCATAACGCATGGTAACCGATGATCCGGCAGCTATCACAGCCGGAGAATCCGCTACCGTGGAAACCGTCTGATTATCATCCGAAAAGGAAAATACGGTATTGGCAAGGTCTAAGCTTACATCTTCTGAGCCGGGATTCTTAACCTGAATACGAAATAGGACCGTATCACCCGGATTAGCTGTTTTCGGACTCAGGCTTTCAGCTACATAAGTAATGCCATATATTTTGAAAGAAGCGGTATCGGTCACACCGCTGACAAACGCTTTGGCTATGGATGAATCCATTTTCACCGGTGTGATATAACTGTTTTGAGCTAAACCGGATGAATTGGTTTCCACCGTATGCACCGAAAAATTGGAAGCAGGCTCAAAGGTTACAGTGGCGCCGGTTACCACATTACCGAATTGGTCTTCTACCCGTGCCTGAACAGTTTGATTGCCTCCGGCTATGGCAGATTCATTATTTCCACTAGCAGCTATAACAGCGTTGACCGCTCCGGCCGCTACCGTGGCTGTCATCTGCACTGAACTCAGACTTCCGCTGGTAACGGTTAAGGTATCTGCACCTGCCTGCGTACGTAAGGTCCATTGAGTAGAAGCTACACCGGATGCATTGGTGTAGGAAGAGTCATTCGTAGCGGAAACAGCGCCATCGGAGGATGGATGCCATTGCACACCTACTCCGGCAAGAGGATTTTCATACGCATCGGTTATCTTAACCTGCACATTCTGTCCCAATGGTTGTCCAACAGTCCCGGATTGGGCATCACCGCTGAAAACGGTTAAAATGGAGGGCGAACCGGCAGTTGCTTCAGCCTGAAAATGAACAGGGCTGTTAATTAAATTGCTGTTTAACGCATCAACGACATAGGTCCCCGTTTTACCTCCAAGGGTAAACTGCGTTTGTGCATACCCCTGATTATCCGTCAATGTCGATTTTGAATGAATCACATAATCATCCCCACCTGTGGGATATGAATTTATTGAAAAGATCACGCTGGTATTTTCTACTGGATTACCGAGACTATCTAATACCTGAACAATAAATTGCTGGTCAAGTACAGTGCCTACCTGCCCCTGCTGATTATTGCCGCTCACATAAGCCATGCTATCCGCAGTAGCATTTAAAGCATTGGCAAAATACCAAACCGTATCCGGAATAGCAGAAACAATGGCCTGAGCGGAATCCAGCCCAACGGTACTTCTTAGCCGCCATTTACTTCGGGCATAGCCATGATGATCGGTTTGATTGGATGCCGGATTAAGCTGACCACCTGTATCCGTTTCCCAGGTTACACCAACGCCTTCAACTTCGTTCCCATAAGCATCGGTTACATGGACACGCAGGGAATCACTTACATAATGCCCCACCTGAGCCGAAACCGTATCCGAGGGCGAAGCGCTGATCAGGGCTGCAGCGCCAGGATTTACCTTAATAATTCCCGAATAATCGGTGAGCGTTCCGCTGGTAATTTTGAACTGGCCTGTAGCTGCCACCCTAAAATAAAACCGATTCTGATTGGTGTCGCTTTGTGCATTCTTGAAAAAGCCAATCGAATCGCCTTCATAAGACCAGCTTACATCCTGCAACCCAAGATAATTTCCACTATTATCGTAACCGGCTGCAAACAAATCTAATGAGTCCCCGGCGGTTCCGGTGTAGGCGTTTAGTTCTGCCCCTCCATATCCCGACTCGGTTTGAATACGGATGCTGGCCAAAGTACCTGCCTGAACCGTTATGGTTCCAGTTTGATCATTGTTCCAGCCATTACTATTATCGGTTGATACCTGCCCACTGCCCGTTTCGGTAGGCGTTAACGAGGTAACATAGGTATTTATACTATCCCCCAGCCCCGTTAAAGTTCCGCTTGTATGCCAATCCACATTCACATCGTTTACAAAATTATTATCATTATCATAGCCGGCAGCGTACAAATCGAGCGTTGTTCCCGCCGTTATGGTGGTATCTCCTACTTCTACGCCTGCGTTATTGGGATTAGTACGTATTTTTACATAGCTCACCGCGCCGCTGCTTACAGAGATTAAACCGCTTTGAGCCGAAACGGAACTATTGCTTTGCGCTGTGGCGCTAATGGTTCCCGAACCGGATTGAACCGCATCAATATAAACACTGTCTGTAGGATTTGCCGGAGATACATGATCAATTACACCGCTGCTGTCCCAGTTGGAAGCAACACGTCCAAGATAATTACCGTCTTCATCATAACCAATGGCATAGACAATCAGATGATCGTCAGCTGTAATACTGGTATCCTGTAAAACCGAACCGCCATCCTGAGTGTTTGTTTGAATATGCAGAGTTGCGAGCGCACCGGTCGATACATCAATCAGGCCGGTACTGTCTGCCTGCACACCAGCATCCGATGAGGTTGCCACAATGTAGCCACTGCCCGGGGTGGTAGGGTTAAAAGTGTATTTGGATCCAGTGGCATTCACGGTTTCTAATGTATTTGTGGAGCTCCAGGTAACCGACGTATCCGATAAATAATTATTATAACTATCATAAGCTGCGGCATACATGGTTTGGTAATTATCTGTGGTTAAAGTCAGAGATCCTACTTCCACACCTTTATTTCCGGATTCACTACGAATAACCACATGATCCATAGCTCCGGCATTTACCGTGACCAGACCGCTCTCTCCGCTTAAGTTGCTATCTGAAGCATTCTCCGCATGCACCGTAAAACTGCCTGACGTATTATCCGTTACCGTAAAGCTAACACTGCTGTTTCCGCCAAAGCTCATGCTGCTGCCGTCGCTCAGTACCGCGGTACTGCTGCCCGGTGTGCTTAAATTAACCGTGCCGCTGTTGGCT